>JAGRMP010000533.1:0-8256 GCA_020441225.1 Maritimibacter sp.
CGCCGTCCTTGGTGATGCGCGGCGACCCCCAGGATTTGTCGATGATGACGTTTCGACCCTTGGGACCAAGGGTAATCTTCACGGCGTTGGCCAGCGTGTTGATGCCCTTCAGCATGCGGTCGCGGGCATCGGTACTGAATCTGACGTCTTTGGCGGACATGATTGGGTGCTCCTGAGAGTGAAATTTCGGCGTCGCTGTCGGGGTCAGGCCATGACGCCGAGAATGTCGCTCTCCTTCATGATCATGAGGTCTTCGCCGTCGAGCTTGATTTCGGTGCCCGACCATTTCCCGAACAGGATCCGGTCGCCAGCCTTGACGTCCATGGCGATGCGCTCGCCATCCTCGTCCTTGGCGCCAGCGCCGACCGCGACGATCTCACCCTCCTGCGGCTTCTCTTTTGCGGTGTCAGGGATGATGAGCCCACCTGAGGTCTTCGCGTCACCTTCGATGCGGCGGACGAGAACCCGGTCGTGGAGTGGAGTGGAGTGGAGTGAACGACACGTAAGTGCTCCTTCTTCGGATGTCCAAGGGAGCATGGCGATGTTCGAATGTGCTTTGGCACTTGCCATACCGGAGTGCCAATGCCATTGAAATGATGGCTCAGCAGGGGTTCTGCAATAGCGTCTCAAAGAATATCTTTGGGCTTCCAATCAATTGATATCCATAACTGCTCCCGCAGTTCGACGAAGCTCGACTTCACAAGCGTCGAACTGAATTACCGCCGGAGATGATCGCGTTGATCAGGTCCGCGACAGCTCGGTGGTTTTCCGTCTCATGATCGGTGCCGACCGCGTTCTCATGGGTCGCCGCGGCGTCGCGAAGAACCCCCACGATCTCGTGCTCCGGCAGCACCCCGCGATCGTTCAAGGCAAGCAGGAGCGCTTCGCATATTGACAGGGCGGCCCTGCCTGCATGTTCGCTCGCGGTCGACATCTGGCGTCCCTTCCTTGGTATCGTGATACCTGTGTAAGGCGAGGTTCAGATACATCCGTACTTCTCGCAGGAAGTGCTCTATGCTGGACTGATCCAGAGCAGTGTCCGGGCCGATTTCCGCTCTTGAGTTACGACACGCCGGGAGCCTCCATGACATCAGCCGAACACAGCCCCCTGACCCGCAAGCTCTCGGCCTTCGTCGCTCTGTCGGAGGTCGAGCTGGTCGTGCTTGAGCGACTGCACCAGCGTCGCCGCGCATTCGTCGCGGGGCGTGACATGGTGCATCAGGGCCAGTCGGCTCAGGCCGCGTACATTCTGTCGTCGGGTTGGGTCTGTTCCTACAAGCTCCAGGCCGACGGGACGCGGCAGATCGTGGATTTCCAGGTGCCGGGGGATTTTCTGGGGTTGCGCAGCGTTCTTTTGCGCACCTCGGATCACAGCTTCGAACCCATCGTTGACATCGAGGCCGCCGAAGTGCTGGCGAGCGACCTTATCGATGCCTTCGCGCGGACGCCGCGCCTCGCGACCGCCATACTCTGGGCAGCGTCAAGGGACGAAGCGATGGTCGTGGAGCATCTGGTCGGGATCGGTCGGCGTGATGCGGACGCCCGAATGGCGCATTTCCTGCTCGAACTGGGATCGAGGCTCGCGCTGGTTGGAATAGGCAGCAAGGAAGGATTCGACTGCCCTCTGACCCAATACCACCTCGCCGATACGCTGGGGTTGAGCGCGGTCCATGTGAACCGCGTCCTGCGGCAGCTTCGCGAGAGTGGGCTGGTCACCTTTCGGGACGGCCGCGTTACGTTTCACGACTATGGCGGGCTGGTGGAACTTGCCGAGTTCGATCCGGAATATCTGGACCAGACTGGGCCGCTACTGAAATGAGAAGGCCGCCCTCCCTTGCTCGGCAGGCGGCCCCAGTGTTCACGTCAGACGCCGGAGGTTACGCGAGGGCGTGGGTCGCCGCATCGAGTTCCTTGTTGGTCTCGGCGTCGTTCTTCGCGGTGTTGGCCTTCTCGGCTGCCTGGTAGTGCTTCAGCGCCGCATCCTTCTTCGGACCAGCGGGCGCCTTGTCCCATGCGGCCTTCACGGAGGTCATCTTTTCGGCGGTCTTGTTCTGTTCGGGAGTCATTGGGATTGTCCTTTCTGGACGCTCCGAGAATAAGAAGCGTGTCGACATGCCGTCCTTTTTGGGATCGGCACGCCCACACGCTTCTCGGGTACTCGGAAAAATGCACCACCGAATGTTCGGCGGCACGTCTCACCTAGACGGAGTCGGCGCCCCGCCGCACTGACGCAGGTTAGCCCCGACGCCTGCGGCAGGTCGATTACCTCTGCGCTTGTCAAGCCACCGAAGTTTGCTGATGGGAAATCCTCAGCCATCTGTCGTCATCGTTGAGGTAGGTAGAGGCACAGAGGGCCTTGTAGATCGGCACATCGGGTTTTTCTGCCGAGACGCGATAGGTGAGAATGGCGATATCACGACACCGGGTGACGCGCCGCTCGGCCATCGAGACGGACCGCCAGCCGGTTCTCTGTTGAAGATGGGTCCAGATTTGGTCGCCCTGGAGGATCCCGGGCGGATAGGGGAAGACCATGACGGCGTTGGTCGCAGTCGTTGCCCGCGCGTTGTCGGCGCCACTGGTCCAGAAGTGTTCCTCCATGTGCCAGAGAACGCCCTGTTCGCGAGGCGATAGCGTGCCGGACTTGTGTGCCGCATGTGCCGGTCTGCCCATGGTTGCGGTTGAGACGGTCATTCGCCTGACCCCGACCCGCCAACCATGAACACCTGAAACAGTACAAAGATGATCGCGAGCACCGCCCAGATCGCTCCGCTTGTTCCCGGGCGGCCGTCAGCGACGGTCGAAGCAACTCGCTTCAGACTACCTGACGTCTGGCCTTCCGGAAGCAGCTGGCTCAAGTCTCGCGCGACCCTGCCGCAATCGCTGGCGAGCGCAGGAACGTCCCGAGATCGAGCAAGCAGTATCCCCAACCGCGCTCGCGCCGCATCGCGCCCCAGAGCGACCAACTCAGCGGTTTCTTTCCATGGATCGAGGCCAAGCCGCGCAAGCGCGGAGAGCACAGTCACGGCAAAGCCGTTCCGGTCCTCGCCGACGGACGCATAGAGAAATCGCTCGAACTCGGGCGGGTGCGGTTTGAGGAAATTGGGTTTGGCCATCGTCGTTCCATTCCTTCGCTGCAGGAACGCAAATCGTCCCTGTTTCCCCCAAGGCTACGCGCAGGTCGGTCCCGGCGCCCTTACACAGGTCAGTGCTGGCGACGCGGCCCCCCGGGAGTTCATGGCCGGTCATGCGCCCGGGGACTAACCTGTGTCAGCGCAAGGCGAACTAGCATGAGCTACCAAGGGCGAAAGCGTTCGACAGATCGGGCCCGGCATCCAAGGGACCGTCGACAGTCATGAGCGACGTATCTGCCAAAATCGCGGAGACAAGAGATGACCATGCGGTCGACCAGATCGACGGTGACGTTTTCGAACCCGTTCACCCTGTCGGGATACTTGGACGAACTGCCTGCCGGAGACTACGAAGTTCTCGTCGAAGAAGAGCTTCTCCAAGGGTTGAGCTTCGAGGCTTACCGGCGGATGGCGACCTACCTGACAGTGCGCGGCCGGGGCAGTCATGCGGGACGCTCCGAGTTGCGGGCGATTTCAGACAGCGACCTGAAAGAGGCGCTGCGCCGGGATGCAACCACAAGTGCAACGAACAATCACAGCGAGGCGGCGCTTTCCCCGCAGGAGGATAGAACATGAACACTCCCGAATGGCTCAAACCCGGCATTTATGGCGCGCTGATCGGCGCGGTCTGCGTCGGTGTCGTCGGATTCACCTGGGGCGGCTGGGTGACCGGCGGAACCGCGAACGACAGAGCGATGGCGATGTCCCGAAACGATGTCGTCGCCTCCATGGTACCGGTGTGCCTCGACATGGCGCGCTCCGACCCGGCGCGGGCGGAAAAAATGGAGACGATCCGGGCCGCCTCGACCTATCAGCGGCGCGATGCTGTCATGTCGGCAGGCTGGGCGACGGTTCCCGGAACCGATGCTCCGAACCGGGATATCGCGCAGGCTTGCCTGGCAGCCCTTGATATCGACCGTTCGCCGGAGCGCCCGGAAAACGCGATTGACGAGGGATGAACCGCGCCATGCCGATAGCGTCCCCCGAGTCCACCGAGCTCGAACGGCGTGTGCTGGCGCATGAACGGATCCTGCAAGCTCTGATCGCCTACATGTCCCGCACCGAACCGCGTTTCGTGGACCACCTTCGAGAACGGTTCGTCGAGCCGATGAGCATGGCCCGGCACGAACATGACTACCGCGAAACCGACGACTACGCGGAAGAATTCATTCGCGCTGTGATGCTTCTCGGAGAACCGCGCGTGCCAAAGGCGAAGGAGCATGAAATGACCGACATGAAACCCGAGCCGCCGAATAGTAAAGGGGGACGAGGTTCTTCCATGAACCGGCCGGCACAGCGCGGTGGCGTCCAGGTACGCGAAAGAAACGGCATCTGGGAGGTGCAAGTCGATGGCAAGTTCCGCGGTGACTACCACCAGAAGGAACATGCTCTTGCAGCTGCGGCCTTGCACAAGTTGTCGCCCCGATGACCGGGAGCACTCATCCGACAAGTCCGCAGGAATTCGCGATCCAGGTCGCCGAGAATGAAGGAATGCCAACGAGACCGAATTCCAGAGCCTCCCCGCTACCGGACGCGCCCACTCGACGGCTGACCGGAAGGCTCAAGCTTGGGCCATCGAAGTCACTAGCGGTTGCGGAGGTGCTCCGGTCCGCAAGTGAGGAGCAGTCGCACCTCCACGAGAAACCGACGAGACACCCACGGGCAAAGCTGGGCGTGCGAATGGCGGCCCTGGCCGGTGTGATTGCATCAGTTGCCTTTCCCGTCCTCGCGCAGGACGGCACCGGACTGATGCCCGAGAATGCAGAGGCGCGGAACTATGGCGGTGGTTGGGACTGTTCGCTTGGTTTCCGCGTCATTGGCGAGGATTGTGTCGCCATCGACATCCCGGAGAATGCCTATGCAACCGGCCGGTCCTACGGTTCGGGCTGGGCGTGTCGTCGCGGGTACGAAGACGCGGGAGGAACGTCCTGCGCAGCGATCCCGGTGCCCGACAATGCGTTCCTGCGATCCTCCGGCTATGACTGGCAGTGCGACCGCGGATACCGACAGGAGCGCGAGGCCTGCGTTTCAATCGTCCTGCCAGACAACGCCTATCTCACCGACGATACCTCAGGCTCCGGTTGGGCCTGCGAACGCGGTTTCATGGCCAATTCCGGCGCCTGCGTTCCGATTGCGGTCCCCGAGAACGGCTATCTCACCAATGCGGACTACGGTGACGAATGGGCTTGCGAACGGGGCTTCTTTGAAATCGATGGCCGTTGCGATCCCATCGCGCTTCCGGCGAACGCCTTTCTGGACACGGCGTCCTACGGGCCGGGATGGCGCTGTGATCGGGGATTTGAGACCGTCGACACCGCCTGTGTCGAGATCGACCTTCCAGCAAACGCGCATCTCGATCGATCCGGAAACACATGGCGGTGCGATCGCGGCTTTCAACTCGCGGATGGGGAGTGCGTTCTTGGACGATAGAGCGCCACTATCGGACCACGGCGACCCGCCCGGAATCCGGATGCGGATCGGGTGCCGGCTGAAGTACCGGCTGACGCAACCGACGCCACTCATCGCCATGCTGAACGTGCACTACTCGCGCTTCGGCGACCTGGAGCACGCCGATTATCTGGTGACCTCGCCTAGTGTGCCGCTCGAAAGCTATCGTGACGGGTTCGGAAACTGGTGCACGCGGATGGTTGCGCCCGCCGGCGATTTCACGTTGTCCACCGACGGGATCTTCCGCGATTGCGGACTGCCCGATCCGGTCGCGCCCGACGCCACGCAAGCGGCTGTCCAGGATCTGCCCTTCGAGACGCTGGTCTATCTTCTCGGCAGTCGCTACTGCGACACGGATCTTCTGTCGGAAGAGGCATGGCGCCGGTTCGAGACCACATCTCCGGGCTGGGCGCGGGTGCAGGCGATCTGCGATTTCGTGCACTCCACGGTCTCATTCGACTACATGGAGGCCAGCGCAACGCGCACGGCCTCTCAAACGCTGGCCGGGCGGCAGGGGGTCTGCCGGGATTTCGCGCATCTCGCGATCGGCTTGTGCCGCTGCATGAACATCCCCGCCCGCTATTGCACCGGCTATCTGAGCGAGTTCGGTGAACCCGAGCCGCACGCCCCGGACGACTTCGCGGCCTGGATGGAGGTCTGGCTCGACGGGCGCTGGTGGGTTTTCGATCCACGCAACAACTCGGGGCGCATGGGACGGATCCTGATCGCCCGTGGCCGGGATGCCGCCGACGTGCCGCTGACCCAGACTTTCGGGCCGAGTACCCTGACGCAGTTCGACGTCTGGACGTGGGACGCAAGACATGACCCAGCCGGGACGGCGCCTGTGTCTCGGAATTGAACCGGTAGCGTCCCAGCGCAGGACGGAAGTATTCGTTCGTCGTCGGCTCGCGAGGCCGGCCGCTCTGCCGGTGTTCCCGTCATGGCATCCCAAGTCACCATCCTGGAGAACCGAGATGACCAATTCGATCAAGACGACCGCCGTATTCCTTCGACCGTTCCAGCTTCCGAGCTTCAACGAGACCCTTCCGCCGGGCGAATACGAGATCGAGTCCCAACTGCTGGAACCTGTGGACTGGATCGAGCCGGGCACATGGACATCGTCCGTGCTCGTCCGGCTGCATTCGCGCGCCTCGCATCCCGGCCTCAGCCGAACGCTCACCGTGCCGCTCGCCGAACTGGAGCATGCGGTTGCCAAGGACAAGCTGACCGGCAAGGCTCTGACGGATTTCTTCCTCGAGGAGATGCTGGCCGATCCGATGATCCGTCTCGTCATGCAGGCGGACGGCGTGGCCGAGGCCGACCTCCGCGATCTCTACGCGCCTAAGTCTGAACGACGGCAGGCCGCGGAAGACAACCCCTCCAAGACGAAACCGCCCCGTCGAGGGATAGATACAGACGTTTCCGGCCCTCGCTCTGGAAGCGCGCGTCCCGGCATCGGAGAATGACAGCCGTGTCGGGCAGATCGTTCGCCTTCCACCGTGGGATCGGAGGCATCCCGCGATGATCGACGACCCGGTCAATCTCGACGGCCACAGGTCCGCGGCCGAACGGCGTCGGAGCGAGATGCGACGGCGCCCCGCGAACAGCCGGCCACCAGTTACACTCCCGCAGCAACCGGATCTTGATAGCCTCGACGATCAGATGCTTGCGGAGCCTGCGCGAACCTGGGCCGACGTCATGAAGAAGTGGCGGTTCCTTCTCGACCGCTACGCGTCGACGCCCGAGGCTGGAGACGAACGCATTCAGAAACTTATCAAGCGTGCGCTTGGCGACATGGAACGATTGAGAAAACGTGAGGAGCGGAAATGACGATAAAGTCTGCGGAGATCGATTTCGGGACAATCAAGGCGACGGCCGACGTTGCTGCCGCGCGGGCGTGCCTAAGATGCGGGTCGACCTTCTGGAGCGAGGGGTTTGGCGAAAGGATATGTTCCCGTTGCAAGGGAACGGTCGCCTGGCGCTCGGCCATTCATGAGGGCAGCGGACAGGGCCGGCGGCGCTCGGGCGGTCGATCTTCATAGGTCTGACCGATGCCATCCGTCACAATTACACACGCGACCGTTTATCATTACCGAACCGAGGTCTCTCTCGGACCGCACAGACTGATGGTCCGTCCGCGGGAAACCCGGGATCTCATCCTGACGTCCTTCGACCTCGAGATCAGTCCGAAAGCCCGCATCGACTGGTCACACGACGTTGCCGGCAATGCGGTCGCGACGGCACAGTTCGACACCAACACGACGACGCTTTCGATCCGGTCGTGCGCGCGTGTGGAACTGCGTGCCCCCGTCTGGCCAGTTTTTCCGATTGCCGCCGCCGCGGCCTCATACCCATTCGTGTAGGCGCGCAGAAGGCTGCCAAAGCGGCTGCGATAGGCGCTGGAGGATGGTAGGTCGTCCTCCTCGTCGATGTTCAGGCCCGACAGCATGCCCTGTCGCTGGAGGATCGCGCGCAGCGCGTCGAGCAGTTCCTCGTCCGAGAAATGGCGGCTGCGGGCATCCACGATCTCTCGCGCACGCAGGAAGAGCGCCTGATCGACGATGGCGGGATAGGCGCCCTCCGCGCGGATCCACATTTCGCGCGGGTTCACCACGCGGCGCTGCTTCAGCTTGAACGAAACCTTCGCGAAGACATTGTTCCCGATGTATTTTTCGTTGGT
>JAGRMP010000533.1:8330-8642 GCA_020441225.1 Maritimibacter sp.
GGTGCGGTGACCTTCGGCGTTCAGGACCTCCGCGATCTCGCGCTCGGCACGCCCCTCGTTCACGAACATCTCGTACATGCGCTGGACGACCTGCTGTTCCTCCTCGGGGCCGGGGACGAGGATCACGCGGTCGGTCTGAAGGCTCTTTTGCTCGCCGCGGGACAGTTCGCCCTTGGGGTTTCCGTGCTCGTCGATCAGCACCCGCCGCAGCCCGTATCCGGCCGCGCCGCCCTGGCGATAGCCCAGCTCGACGAGGCGGCACTGCCCGGCGAAGACCTTCACCGACAACTCGCGGCTGTACTCGCCGGCCAT
>JAGRMP010000534.1 GCA_020441225.1 Maritimibacter sp.
GTGCACCGGGCAGCGGTCGGCGATCTCGAGGAGGCGGTCGCGTTGCTCCGCGTCGAGATCGCCCGCGATGGCGATCTCGCGGGTGAAGACGTCGATCTTGACCGGCCGGCCGCGTTCGTCCTTGCGTCCGTCCTCCGCCGGCACCTTCGCATGGGTCACGTCGACCGTGAGCCCGGTCACCGGCCATTTCTTGACGCCGGCATACATCCGGATCGTCATCGAGGTGCAGGCGCCGAGCGCGGCCTTGAGCAGCGCGTAGGGGTTGGGCCCCCGGTTCGCGCCCTTCACGCTCTCGGGCTCGTCGGCGAGCCAGGCGTGGCTCGACCCGTTGACCACCGAATTGGTGTAGGGCGTTTCCGGGTCGAGCTCGCGCACCCGCACCACGCCCTCGGGCGCGGGCTCCGCGGGCGCGGGCATCCGGTCCGGCGCGCCAACGACATCGCGGGCCGGATCGACATCGAAGCTCACACCGAGATAGCGCGCGGCCCAGGTGGCGATCACGTCGGCCACATAGGCCGCGTCGGCCTTGCCGGTGATCAGGTGGTCCGCGTCGTCGAGGGTGACGAAGCTTTTCGGATGCCGCGCGGCGGTGAAAATCTCGGTGGCGTTGCGGAGGCCGACGATCTGGTCGAAGGGGGCATGCATCACCAGGAGCGCGGCGTGCAGGTTGTGGATCGCCGGTGTCAGATCCTCCTCGCGGATCTCGGTCAGAAACTCGCGGCCGATCTCGAACGGCCGCCCGCCGAGCTCGACCTTGCAGCGCCCGCCTTCTTCGATCTCTTCGAGCCGGCAGGCGAAATTGCGGGTGACATGGTTGGGCGCGAAGGGCGCGGCGAGGGTCACCACGGCTTTCGCGCTCGGGATGCCGGCCTTGGCCTTGAGCACCGCCGCGCCGCCGAGCGAATGGCCGATGAGCAGGCCGGGCGCCATGCCGCGCGCGGCGAGCGCCTCTGCGGCAGCGACGATATCGGCCACGTTGGAGCCGAAGGTGGTGGCGCCGAAATCGCCTTCGCTCTGGCCGAGCCCGGTGAAATCGAACCGCAGCACCGCGATCCCGGCCCCGGTCAGCTCTTCGGAGATCCGCCGCGCCGCGTGGCTGTCCTTGGTGCAGGTGAAGCAATGGGCAAAGAGCGCGGTGGCGATGGGCGTGCCCTCGGGCAGATCGAGCCGGCCCGCAAGCTCGGTGCCATGCGCGCCGGGGAAGGTGAAATCTTCTGTCGCCATCGTCTCGCTCCTCGTCATCGGACGCAGGCCGGCCCGGCCCGTCGTATGACCCGGCCATCGCGCAACCCGGCTCTAGGTGGCGCAGCGGACGGGGGGATGCAAGCCGGACAAATTGACGCCTTCGTGACGGCGGCGTGCGCGGCGCTGCGCTCTGTCCGCTTGCCCCCGCCCCGGCGGGCGCTAAAGTGCCGCCATGACCCCGTGTTCGCGCCCCAGATCCGCCGCCATATCCGCCGCGATTTCCGCCCCCGGATCCGCCGCCAGATCCGCCGCCGGACTTGCCACCTGGCGCGCCGCGCGGACCGCCGTTTTCCGCCTGTGCGCCGCGATGGTCCTGGCGGTCCTCGGCCTGGCCCCGGACGCCGCGCTCGCCCAGCCGCGTGCGCTGGTGCATTACCAGAAGAACATGCTTTATTCGCTGAGCGCCGAGGACGAACGCCGGCTGGCGGGCGACATCATCGCCCGCGCCCCCGACACCGTGTCGATGCAGGAGGTCAACCGCGACAACCGCGAGATCCTCGCGCTTCTGCGCCCGGCCTACCCGTCGCAGAAACTCTGCCGATTCAACGAGATCGGCGGCGTGGCGGTGCTGTCGCGCTGGCCGATGGTTCCGGGCTCCGCCAAATGCCTCAAGGGCCGCGGGATCGCCGCGTTGCAAATCGAGATGCCCGAAGGCCGGGTCTGGGTGATGTCGGTCCATCTCGAAACGCCGGAAAGACCGCTGCACGGGGAAATGGTGCGCGCGCTGGCGCCGGAGCTCGGCGGTTTCGACGGCGCGAAGATCATGGGCGGCGATTTCAACGCTTTTCCGGGGTCGACATCGGTGACCGCGCTTGCCCTGGCCGCGGGTGTCGCGCCGCTGGGGCCAAAGGTGGTGACCAAGCGGCTCGGCGGTCTGTTCGGGCTCACCATCGACCACGTTCTGGTGACCGGCGGCGACGGGCGGGTCGAACAGCTGCCGCTGATCGGGTCGGACCATTACGGGCTGCTTGCCCGCTTCGTGCTCGATCTGTGATCGGGGGGGCGGCATGACCGGGATCTGCCAGGCGCAGCTGCCGATCCGGCCCTGGACCGAGGACCGCACCCGGCGTCTGCCGGGGCTGAACCCGGTGGCGCCGGGCGAATGGCTCATGGTCGACGACGTTTTTGCCCCGCAGATGGCACTGCGCGAGCAGCTCCTGGCGGAGCGCCCCGAGGCTGTCCTGCGCAGTGCGGAGGCGGCCGTGCCCGCGACGGCGGAGCTTCTGGCGATGATCCTTGCCGAGCTTGACGGGGCGGCGGGCTACCGGGTCGGCCCCGACAGCGTGGAGCGTCCCGACGGAAGGCGGGTCGCGCTCGACCGCGACCGCCCGCTCGAGACCGCGGCGCGGCTGGTGCAGGAAGACCTGCTCGTGATGCAGAAGCCCGAGGGCGCGGCGGAACATGTGCTGACCGCCGGGGTGCTGTGTTTTCCCGCTGCCTGGTCGCTCGGCGAGAAGCATCTGCGCCCGCTCACCGGCATCCACGGGCCGGTCGACGTGTATGACGCGGAGATCGCCCGGCGGGTGCAGCGGGTGTTCGACGGGATCCAGCCGGGGCGGCCGATGTGGCGGGCGAATGCTCTGGTCTATGCCGATCCGGCGCTGTTCCAGCCGCATACCGAAGCCGACCGCCGGCCGAAGCCCACCGCGGGGCCGCGCTGGCTGAGGGTCGAACGGCAATGCCTCGTGCGACTGCCGGAAACCGGGGCGGTGGTGTTCTCGATCCACACCTTCGTGGTGCCGTTCGACCGGCTCGATGCCGAGGACCGCAAGCAGGTCTCGGGCAGGGCCCCCGTGCACTGAGCGGCGCAAGGGGCCGTGTGGGCGGGGTCAGGCGGCGCGGGGCAGGGTGACGAGGGTTTCGACGAAACTGCCGCCCTTCCACTGGCGGATCAGCTGAGAGCGCTGCAACCGGGCGTGAATGCGCCGCGGGCTCATGCGCAGGGCGCGGGCCGCCAGGTGCCGCACCTTGCGGTGCAATGGGACGGAATGACGCAGGGCCCGGGCGAGCCGGATGTCGGCCCGGCGTCCCAGGACGCGGCGGCGCTGGGCATAATCTGCGATGGTCATCTCGGACGTAAGCATGGGTGGCCTCTACTCGTTTTCACTGTGCCCCTCGATTGTTTCAGCTTTCGCGGCAATTGCGGCAGCAATGGGGGCGGATCGTGCCGAAAGTGTCCAGAATGCGGCCGTAGGCGAAACTCCGCCTAAGGTTGTGTTTGGCGTCACACGAACAGCGATTGCAGCCAGCTCGCCGCCCCGGTGTTGTGCAGCGCGACGGCGACGCCGGTCACGGCGGTCACCCGCGAAGAGGTGAGCATGTCCTCGCGTCCGAACACCGACATGGTGAGCAACGCCGCGCCGACCGGCAGCGCGATGGACATGACGGTCACGTTCAGGGCGTTGACCGCGGCGCGGTGCAGGAGGGGGCGTTCGTTGACGTTCGCGGGCATGTGCTCGTAATCGGGATAGGCGGTCTCGGGCCGCGAGTCGCGCATCCGGGCGGAGGTCGGGGCGGGCCCGTGACCGAACAGGCGGGTCGCGGCGGGCGCGAGCCGGGGGAAGCCCTGCGGAAGGCCGCGCCGCAGGCCCGCGCGCCGGGGGGCCGAGCGTTCGGCGGTGGCCTCGCCCGCGCTCAGGGCGCGCCGGATGTCTCCGAGCCGGTCGAGTTCCGTTTCGAGGCGCGCGGCGAGCTGGACGATATCATCGGGTTCGACGGTGGACGGGGCGCGTTTCGCGGCGCCGGACACCGCAGGGGGCGGGACGAGCGACTTCGGGGCAGACGGGTCGGCGGGCTGGTCGGGAGACGGGGCGGCAGACGGGGTCAGCGGCGGGACGAGTGACGGGGCGGGCGGCAGGATCCGGTTCGTCGCATCGGCGTGCACGGCCGGGTGGGTCGCGCGGTGCGACGGAGCTCCCCCGACCGGCGCGGCGGTTGCGGCGACCCCCCCCGGTGCCTCCAGTGCGGCGGACGGCGCACTACCGAGCTGCGCCCCATCGTGAGCACCGGCGAGGGCACCGCCGAAAGCACCGGCGAAAGCACCGCCGACGGGCCCGGTGCGCGTCGGGGTGCAGGTCCCGGAGGCGGATGCGGCGCGGGCCGCCAGGACCTTGTCGAGATGACCGCGCAGATCGTCGACCACCGCATCATGCAACATTGCGTCGAATACCCCGGCGCGTTCGAACATCAACACCCGGTCGGCGGGCGCGATCTCCTGCAGCCGCAACAGCAGATCGGCGAGCACACGGTCGTGGTGCGGTTGCGCCGCGATCGCGGGGAGCGTCCCGTCCGACCCGACCGACACCAGCAGGCAGGACGGAAAATGCCGGCCCGTGGCGGTGCCCGGAAAGGTGCGGTCGAGCGCCACATGCGCCAGCCCGATCCTCTGGCCCTCGACGTCGCGCAGGGCGAAATCCCCGGTCGGCATATCGAGACCGGCGCCGCCGTCACTGTTCCAGGGATCCTGCGACAAGGCCGCCTTCACCGCGGCGAAATCGATCGCGTTTTTTCGCGCGTAGCACAGTGCGGCGATGGTGTTGCCGGGTAAGGATTGCATCAGGTCTCTCCGCATCCAGGGTTCCCACAGGAAACAGTGGGAAAATGGTGGAAGATTGATGGAAATATGGAATTCCGCGCAACAATCCGTGGCGATTGGTGGCGAAGGTGCGACGATCCCGGGAGCCGCGCGGGATTGTAGCCAATCTCGCAAAGGTCTCCCCGGCGGACCAACGTGCGCCGCCGGGCCGCCAGCGGCTGGTGGCCGGTGCTGTCGGAGCG
>JAGRMP010000060.1 GCA_020441225.1 Maritimibacter sp.
GGCTCGACACGCCCGACCGCGCGGCGCTGGCGCGCGCCTTTGCCGAGCGCGGCGGGCTGAGGGTGCTGGAGCCGTCGACCCCCCGGCTCGCGCTGCGCCCGGCGCGGATCGCGGACGGGCTGGTGCGAGTCACCGCCGAGCGGCGGCCCGCGGGCGGGGCGCAGGAGGTCATGGTCTCGGGCTTCGGGCCCGATCCGGCGGGCGTGGAGCGCGAGCTGGTCAGTGCGACGCTGGGCTTCGATGCGGGCGCGGAAAGCGCCACGCTGGAGCTGTCGCTGCCACCCGAGCTGCGCAACCGGGTGCAGCGCTTCGAGATCGCGGGCCAGCGGTCCGCCGGTGCGGTGACGCTCGCCGACGATTCGCTCAAACGCCGCAAGGTGGCGCTGGTCGAGGCCGATGCGGGGCGCGAGGGGCTGGAGCTGCTGAGCCCGCTCCACTACCTGCGCGAAGCGCTGATCCCGACCGCGGAACTCATCGAAGGGCCGCTCGGCGAGGTGGTGCCTGCGAGCCCGGACGTGGTGGTGCTGGCTGATGTCGCCTCGCTCGCGCCGGGCGACGAAGAGGCGCTGGCGGCCTGGGTGGCGCAGGGCGGGCTGCTCCTGCGCTTTGCCGGGCCGAAGCTTGCCGCCTCGGACGTGGGCCGGGGGGCTGCGGAAGATCCGCTCCTGCCCGTCCGGCTGCGTGCCGGCGGGCGCACGGTGGGCGGGGCCATGAGCTGGGGCGAACCGCGCGCGCTCGCCCCCTTCCCCGACAGCTCGCCCTTCTACGGGCTCGACGTACCGGAAGACGTGACCGTGACCGCGCAGGTGCTGGCCGAACCCGGGCCGGAGCTGACCGCGCGCACCATCGCCGCGCTCGCCGACGGCACACCGCTGGTCACCCGCAAACCGCTCGGCGACGGGCAGGTGGTGCTGTTCCACAGCTCGGCCAATGCCGAGTGGTCGTCGCTGCCCTTGTCCGGCCTGTTCGTGCAGATGCTCGAACGGCTGGCGATCTCGACCCGCGCGGGCACGCCCGACCGGGGCGAGCTTGCGGGCACCACCTGGCTGCCCGACCACCTGCTCGACGGGTTCGGCGCGCTCGAAGAGGCAGGCGACCGGCCCGGCGTGCCGGGCGAGGTGCTGATGGAGCCGCCGGGCCCGGCGCTGCCGCCCGGGCTCTACCGCGCCGAAAGCCGGCTGATCGCGGTCAACGCAGTCGGCCCCGACACTAAGCTTGCCGCCGCCGACTGGCCGCCGGGCGTGACGCCTGAGTGGCAGGGCGTGCGGGCCGAACGTGATCTGTCGGGCTGGCTTTTCCTCGCGGCGCTCACGGCGCTCGGCGCGGATATCCTCGCCTCGCTGATGCTGACCGGACGGCTTGCGCGCGGCGCGACGGCGGTGCTGTTTGCGGCGCTGGTCGTGCTGGCCCCGCTGCCCGAGGGTGCGCGGGCGCAGACCGCCCCCGCCGATGACGCGCCGACGGTCGATCCCGCCACCATCGCCGCCGCCGCCAATGTCACCCTCGCCTATGTGCGCACCGGCGACAGCGAAATCGACGCGGTGTCGCAGGCCGGGCTCCGGGGGCTGTCGGACCAGGTCTGGATGCGCTCCTCGGTCGAGCCTTCGCCGCCGATCGGGCTCAACCTGGAGACCGACGAGCTGGCCAGCTACCCGCTGATCTACTGGCCGGTGACCGCGACGCAGGCGCTGCCGTCGGACGCCGCCTACAGCCGGCTCAACGCCTACCTTCGGGCGGGCGGCATGATCCTGTTCGACACCCGCGACGCCGATGTCGCGGGCTTCGGATCCGGCGCCACCGCCGAGGGCAACCGGCTGCGCGAGATCGCGCGCCCCCTCGACGTGCCACCGCTCGAACCGGTGCCCGGCGACCATGTGCTGACCCGCACCTTCTACCTGCTCACCGAGTTTCCCGGCCGCTTCGCCGGCCGCGATGTCTGGGTCGAGGCGGCGCCCGCCGATGCCGAACTTGCCGAGGGGATGCCGTTTCGCAACCTCAACGACGGGGTGACCCCGGTGGTGATCGGCGGCAACGACTGGGCCGCCGCCTGGGCGGTGGACGACAACGGGATGCCGCTTTTGCCGGTGGGGCGGGGCTATGCCGGCGAGCGGCAGCGCGAGCTGGCCTACCGGTTCGGGGTGAACCTGGTGATGCATGTGCTGACCGGGAACTACAAATCCGACCAGGTGCATGTGCCGGCGCTGCTCGAAAGGCTGGGCCAATGACGGGGGGCCGGACATGAACGCCGCCTCGGTCGTCTTCGCGCCGCTGGTGCCCTGGCCCGTGATCTGGGTCGCGGGGGCGCTCTTCGCGGTGCTCACGCTGGTCGCCTTGTGGCGCGGGCTGGCGGGCTGGCCCTTGCGTGCGCTGGCCGCTGTCGCTCTGCTCGTCGCCCTCGCCCAGCCCTCGCTGCAGACCGAGGACCGGTCGCCGCTCTCCGACATTCTCGTGGTGCTGGTCGATGAAAGCGCCTCGCAGGGGCTTGGGGACCGGGCCGACCAGAGCGCCGAGGCGCTCGCAGCACTTGAGCGCGAGGCGCAGGTTCGGGGGCTGGAGATCCGCCGCGCCACCGTGGGCGACGGGGAGGACAACCGCGGCACGCTGGCGCTGACCGCACTGTCGGAGGTGCTGGCGGATCTGCCGCGCGACCGGGTGGCGGGGATGGTGCTGGTCTCGGACGGGCGGGTGCATGACCTGGAGGCCGCGCCGGAGCTGGGCGCGCCCCTGCACCTGTTGCGCACCGGGCGGTCCGAGGATTGGGACCGGCGGATCCACATCACCGCGGCACCCGCCTTTGCGATCATCGGCGAGGAGCAGCAGATCGAGCTTCGGATCGAGGACATGGGCGCCGCCCCCGGCGACGAACGGGTGACGCTGGAGGTCTCGATCGACGGCGACGAGCCGACCCAGCATGACGTGCCGATCGGCCGCCTGCTGGCCTTGCCGATCACGCTCACCCATGGCGGGCAGAACGTGGTGCAGTTCACCCTCGCCGAGGCCGAGGGCGAGCTCACCGACCGCAACAACGCCGCCGTGGTCAGCGTGAACGGGGTGCGCGACCGGCTGCGGGTGCTGCTCGTCTCGGGCGTGCCGCATCCGGGCACGCGGACCTGGCGCAACCTGCTTAAATCCGACAGCGCGGTGGATCTCGTCCACTTCACCATCCTGCGCCCGCCCGACAAGCAGGACGGCGTGCCGGTGACCGAACTCAGCCTCATCGCTTTCCCGACGCAGGAGCTGTTTCTGGAGAAGATCGACGAGTTCGACCTCATCATCTTCGACCGCTACATGCTGCGCGGCATCCTGCCCGCGAGTTACCTCGCCTCGGTGCGCGACTATATCGAGCGCGGCGGCGCGGTGCTGATCTCGGCGGGGCCGGATTACGCGGGCGTGCAGTCGCTCGCGCGCTCGCCGCTCGGCGAGGTGCTGCCCGGCCGGGTCACCGCGCGGCTGATCGAAGAGCCCTTCCTGCCGGTGGTGACCGAGCTCGGCGAGCGGCACCCGGTGACGCGGGGGCTTGCCGATTTCGCGCCCGAGGGCGGCTGGGGCCGGTGGCTGCGCCAGGTCGAGATCGACATGAGCGGCGCCGACAGCGGCATGGTGGCGATGACCGGGGCCGAGGGTGCGCCGCTCCTGGTGCTCGACCGGGTCGGCGAGGGGCGGGTCGCGCTTCTGACCTCCGATCATCCCTGGCTGTGGTCGCGCGGTTTCGAGGGCGGGGGACCGCAGCTCGAACTTCTGCGCCGGGTCGCGCATTGGTCGATGAAGGAGCCGGAGCTCGAGGAAGAGGCGCTGACCGCGACCGCCGATGGCAGCCGGATGACGATCACCCGCCATACGCTCGGCACCGGCGACCGCGAGGTGGTGGTGACCGCGCCAGACGGCAGCGAAGTGACGCTCACGATGCGGGAAGTGGCGCCGGGCGAATACCAGGCGGTCTACGACGCGCCGGCGATGGGGCTCTACCGGCTCCGCGA
>JAGRMP010000535.1 GCA_020441225.1 Maritimibacter sp.
AAGAGCATGGCGACAGGACCAAGGCGGGCGTTGCGTGACAGTTTGCCCGTGCTGCGAGCGCGGTGGTCGGTCGAAACCATGACGCCTGCAAGAATTGCCTCGCGCAGGGCCGAGAGTATCTCGGGTGCGATTTTCTCGCGTGGACCCGGGCGGAAGGCGACCCCATCGGCCATAAGCTGAGCCTCCAGATCGGCCGCAACCGTCCGGCGTCGATCTGCACGAAACATTGCCTGCACCTTCGCAAGCAGACGCTCCAGCGTTTCGGCGGTCAGATCATCGCCTTCACGCCGTGCGATGGCGGCTGCTCTGTGTCCGGCGGTCAGTTCGTCCAGTGTCGGCTCAACCATTCTTCCCAAAGAGCCCGGCGGAAAGCGCCAGTATTTCCGACCGCTGTCTCCGAGGATTTCCTCGATCTGCGGATAGGCATTGCGCACAGCGTCGCGCATGCGTTCTGCCGTCCGGCGCGACACGCCGAATTCGCGCTCGATATCGACAAGGCAAATCCCTTCGGCCGAGCCCTGCATCGTCAGAGCCAGTTTCTGCAGATCTTCCTGACGGGCGTAGCGCATGGTACCTCCGGCCAAATACCGCGCCAGCTTCGCGGCGCGGCATAGGGGGTGTCAACGGCCAAAGCCGATTGGGCGCGTCGTCCCTTCTTTTGCTTCCGCTTCGCGGGCCAGTTCCCGCAGGATTTCCTGCGGGCGGGTCTCGCCCAATGCGTGCATCCTGCGGGCCACATTCGCGAAATCACCCGGCGCAAGCCGGTCGAGACGCAACAGCCCCTCGGGAATTGGCAGGGGGAAATGGGCGCGCCATGCCAGATGGAGCTGATTGCCCGAAAGATGATCGAACCGGATGCGAAAGGTGAAACGGCGCTGCGTTGCGGCATCCAGCTTTTCGACTAGGTTGGTGGTGCAGACGAATGGCAGGGGGTGGCTTTCCATCCAGGTCAGCATCTCGTTGACTTGGCTGACCTCCCAGCTGCGCTCAGCATTGCGACGATCCGCGAGCAGGCTGTCCGCCTCGTCGAAGATCAGTATTGCTCCATCTGCACGGGCATCGGCAAAGGCGCGGGCGATGTTCTGCTCGCTCTCACCCAGCCATTTCGAGATCAGATCTGATGCGCGCTTTTCGATCACCGGCATGCCGATAGTGCGGGCCAGATGCCGCGCCCAGGCACTTTTGCCGGTGCCGGCCGGACCGTCGAGGCAGAAGCTGACCCGGCGCGGTGCGTCGAGTGCCGCCAGCCGCGTCTCGATCAGGCGCAGGTCGAGATCGGCATTGGCAATTTCGGGACTCCACGGCGCCTCGGAATGGTGACGCGGTGCCGGGTCGGCACCGCCCCTTGCCAGCCGTGTCGCCGCATCGAGTACCCGTGTGACCATCTGATCGCCGCCATCGCAAAGCCGGGCGACGCGCATAGCATCCGAGACTAGCGCAGGTGCCTGATCATGCCGCTCGGCGAGGTCCGACAGGCTGGCCATGGGGATACCGACCACGTGGCGGGTTTCCAGCCGCTGCCAGATCCGTGTCCGCACTCGTCCGGAAGGCGAACGCATCAGCGCGGAATAGCTCATCCTGCGCAGAAAGGCTGGATCGCAGGCTTCCACCGAGTTCGTGGTCCAGATCACAGGGATCGGGTTGGTCTCCAGCATCCGGTTGGCATGGACTTTGGAGGGGCGGTCATTACCGAAGAAGGGGTCGGTGCCCCCGAACAGATCCTCCATCTCGTCGAAAAGCAGGATCGTGTCAGACCGTTCACCCAGCATTCGGCAGGCCATGCCCATCTCGGCCAAACGTTCTCGGCGCGAGGGTTCACCACCTTCATCATCGGCTTCCCCGACGGCACGAAGCTCGACGCCGATCTCGCTGGCCAGCACTTTGGCGAATTCGGTCTTGCCGGTGCCGGGCGGACCATAGAGCAGGATGTTGACACCCCGCACCCGGTTGGCCAGAGCCCGGACGGTCAAATCGCGCATGATTTCGGCTTGATGCCCCAGGCCCTCAAAATCCTGCCATTCTGCTTGCGGAGGTTGCGCAGTCGGGAACATAAGGCCAATCAGGTCGCCAACACCGCTCACATCAGCCATGAGCGCCGTCAGCAGTCTTTCCGACAGATCGAATGGCATGCGATTGTGGCGCCCACCACGATTGCGCTGTACCAGCCCCGAGACGATGAACCTTCCCGATGGCCGCAGGGCCGCCCGGATTTCGGGTTCCACCGCCCCGCAAAACCAAGACAGCAGAAGCGGGACGGTGAGCTCCTTCGTGTCCAATGCGCCATCGACGACATGCTCGAATCCGTCGAACACCTTGTAGTGCGCGACGAAGGTCAGAATTCCGACATCAACCTGCGACAGGCCGAAATGTGCGCCGAGGGCGGCGCAGTTCCGGTTCAGGACTTCGCCCTCACCGCCACCGGCCTTCGGCACCAGGTTGCGGCTGATCTGGCGGATCTTCTCCCACCAGATCGCACCGGGACGTGAGCGGGGGCGTTCAGGGCATTCGACCTCGGTCAGATATTCGAGCCAGCCGGGCAGTTCCTTCGCAACGCGGCTTGTCGGGCCGAAGCGCCCCGCCAGACGGGCGACCAGGTCGAGGGTCAGATATTGTTCGTGGCTCATGCGGCTCTCCATCGGTCCAGAGAGAGATAGAAGAGCAATGCGACAGATATGGACGTATCAGTTAGCGCGGCGGGGTCGCGACGAAGCCAAAATGCTGCGCAAGCTCCACGAAAGGAACCAACCAATCCATCACGTGCGTGGCCGGATCTAAAGATGTTCGGAACATGGAGGCGTTCTTACGGCTTGCGCCGAACACGATGGCGATGTCTCGCCAAAGCCGCATGTCCTCCGTCAGCAGGCTAGGCGGCAAGCTGCTGCTCTCCTACTTTCAGCGCATCTTCCTCAGCAGCCTTACTGAGGAATTGCGCGAGCGCGGCCTTCCGAGAATCTCGATCAAGCGCATCGGCGGTCTGCCTGAACTTGACCCCGTCGAGCAGCCCTTGGATATAACCGGCGATCGTGTCAGCGGCCATGATGAGGGCCGTGTCGAGCGTGTGAATGTACTTGCTCGTGACCGTGCCCTTGGAGTGGCCGACCAGCGCGGCGATCGTGACTTCGGTGAAACCAAGATCGTTGGCGATGCTCGCGAAGCTATGGCGCAGGACATGCGGCGTCACATCAGACAGCGGGGAGTCTCTGAAAATTTGTCTCCAATGGTTGGGAAAGCCGCCGAAGGCATTGTCCTCACCTTGGCCGGGAAAGACATACGTGCCCACTGCAGTCTTGCGGCGCTCTTCCAGATATTCGACTACAGCGAGGCCGATGGGACGAACTGAGGCACCTTCCTTGCTATCTACGAGACGCATGCAACTCGCGTCGGTGTCCGCTTCGGCCCACATGAGACCGATCATTTCGCTCCGGCGGCAGCCCGTAAGCGCGATCTGGCGAATGATTTCGACCGTCATTTCAAATTTCGAGGTCGCAGCCGCTTCGCGAAGAATCTCGCCCAGCATTCGGTACTCGGCTTCGGTGAGACGACGATCGCGCACATTGTCCTTGGGCTTGCGGACACCGTGTGCCGGATTGGTGGTAATGATCCCGGCTTCCATTGCATAGGTGAAGATGCCACCAAGAAGTCCAATCGTTCGTGTAGCCGTGCCGGCGCCGCCTGTTACAACGGCCTTGCCGCGTAGCTTCTTCGTCTTCACCGACACCGCCGTCTTGCCAGCCATGATGTCCTTCAAAACCTTGGCAATGTCGGCTTTCGCCAGGTCCTTAACCCGACGGCTGCCGATGAGCGGGATGATGTGTCGATGGATCCGACCGGTGTCGGTGATAATGGTGGTTGCCTTCTTCGGTCGACCACCTTTCCCGAGGATGAGACCGGCTTCGAGATCTTTGAGATACATCGCGCACAGCTCTTTGACAGTGACTGCCTGATGATCGAGCAGGCGTTCCTCCGAAGGGTTGTCACCCTGCGCAACGCGGCCGAGCTGCACCTTCGCCTCTTGCCGCGCCGTCTCCGCCGTCCAGATGCCATGGAAGCCGATCGTGTAGCGACGGGTTCGACCTGCGGCTCGATATTGGATAAGGTAGCTGCGTTTTCCGGACGCGAAAACGCGAAGGCCGAAGCCTGGCAGCTCGTCGTCCCAGATGAAGTAGTCCTTCTCACGGACCGCGGCTGCGTCTACGACGCGCTTCGTCAGCTTGGCCATTACGCGTTTCCTCCTTGGAGAGCCGGTTGCCTCCACGGAAGCACCACGGAAGCAGGCGGATGAAAGTCGGAGCGAAGTTCCGGATACAGATTTCGGCGGGAGAAACCGAATTGTCCATGGATTTCAAGGCAGTGTAGTATCATAGCGTGTCCTAGCGTGCATTTCGGATAGCCAGGACAAATTGCTCCGAAGGCAGAGGTCA
>JAGRMP010000061.1 GCA_020441225.1 Maritimibacter sp.
CGGTGATGGGCGTGGTCGCCTTCTTCGTCGCCGGCCAGATCGGGCTTGAATACCGCTACATCGTCGTCGCCGCCATCGTGCCGGCGGCGTTCTATTACCTCGGCACCTTCCTCGCGGTCTATTTCGAGGCGCGCCGCCTCGGGATCGGCCCGCTGCCGGCATCCGAACGCCCGCGGCTCACCCGGGCCGACTGGGTGCAGAACCTGGTCTTCGTGGTCCCGCTCGGCACGCTGTCCTATTTCCTCTTCGCCCAGCCCTCGGTGCCCAAGGCCGGGTTCTACGGCATCCTCGCCGCGCTCATTTCGTCGCTGGTGCTGTTTCCCGATTTCCGCTCTTGGAAGCGGGTGCGCGGCGCGCTGGTGGATGCGGGCCGGATGTCGGCGAGCATGATCGTGGTGGTCACCGCCATCGGCCTGATCGTCGGGCTGATCCAGGTGTCCGGGTTCGCCGGGCGGCTGTCGCTGCTGCTCGCGCAGGTCGCCGAGGGGCCGCTGCCGGTGGTGCTGCTGGTCGTCGCCTTCGGCGCCATCGTGCTCGGCATGGGGCTGCCGCCGGGGGCGACCTATTTCATCATCGTCATCGCTTTGACGCTCGGGGATCGACACCGTGGGGCTCGCGCCGCTCACCCTGCACCTCTTCGTGGTGGTCTTTGCGATGATGTCGACGGTCACGCCACCGGTCGCGCTGGCCGCCTTCGCCGCCGCGCCCATCGCCAACGCCAACCCGATCCGCACCGGCTTCGAGGCCGCCCGGATCGCGCTCGCGGGTTTCCTTATCCCCTTCGTCTTCGTCTACCACCCGGCGGTGCTCTACAAGCTCCAGGTCCTGTTCCAGTGGTTCGGCGAAGAGGCGGTGTCGAGCCGGGCGATGATCGACATCACCACCGTGAGCTGGGGCGATCTCGGCTGGATCGTCGTCGCCTTCACGCTGGCGATGTGGCTGGTCGCCTCGGCGCTGGCCGGGTTCGACCGGGCGCGGCTCGGTACGGCGGAACGGGTCGCGCGGGGGATCGTCGGGCTCGTCGCGCTCACGCCGCAGATGGGCCTCGCCGTCCCCGCCGCCGCCATTGGAATCCTGCTCATCTTCCGGGAATGGGCAGCGCATCGACTGACCGCACGGGCCACCCCGTGACGGCAGCACAACAACCAGGGAGGAAACCCATGAAACACACAGCACTCGCCGGCGCCACCGCGCTCCTCATTGCCGGCGCGGCCCAGGCCGAAACGCTCAAGATGGCGACCATCGAACCGAGCCTCGGGCCTGCCATCGTGATGTCGACCTTCGCCAATATCGTCACCGACGCGCTGCCCGACACCGAGATCGAGGTTGCGGGCGGCGGCGCGGCGACGCTGCACATGCTGGAAGTGGCACGCGGCAACCTCGACATGTCGATGGNNGATGGTCTCGCCGTCGATCTATCCGCTGATGCAGAACGGCAAGGCGATGTACGCCAACGAGCCCGAGGCGCCGGAGCTGTCGAAGAACATCGAGCTTCTGATGTGGTTCCCCTACGGCCAGTACCATTACGCGGTGCGCGCCGACAGCGGGATCGAGACGCTGGACGACATCGAGGGCGCCACCGCCTTCATCGGTCCCGCCGGGGGCGGCGCCTATGCCACCGCCAAGGACTGGATCGAAGCCACCACCGGCATGGTCGCGGGCGAGGATTACGAGGCGATCACCGCCAACTGGGCGACCGGCTTCCAGTCGTTCCTCGACGGCAAGATCGATCTCTACGTCAACGGCTGCATGGATCCGTGCCAGCAGTTCCTGCAGATCACCGAGACCGAAGACATCCGCTTCATCGGTCCCGAAGACTGGTCCGGCGAGGCGGTCGACAAGTTTCTCGGCCGGTTCCGCACCCTCGCGGAAGTGCCGGCGGGGATCTACGACCGCGCGGTCAACGAAACCGCGGTGATGTCGCATGACACCAACGTGGGCATCGGCGTGCGGGCCGATCTCGACGAGGAAACCGTCTACCAGATCACCAAGGCGTTCTGGGAGAACCTCGACAGCATCACCTCGGACGCGCCCTGGGCCAAGGCGATCTCGATCGAGGTCGCGGTGACCGATTTCGGCATGCCGCTGCACCCGGGCGCGCGGCGCTATTACGAAGAGGTCGGCGCACTCTGACCCGCGCCGACACCGCCTCGCCCTCGCGTGGGCGAGGCGGTGTTCGCGCCGGGTCCTGACCGTCCCGGCGGGAGCGGCAGGTTTCAGACGATGAAATCGCTCTCGGTGATGAACGCGGCGTTCACATCGAGAAGCACCGCAATGACGGTGCCGTCGACAGAGATCGTGCTGTCGTCGCCGGTCTGAGCGATGCCGAGATCGTCATAGGCGAGCCCCTTGAGCGCGAGCATGTCTTCCCCATCGGCGAAATCGAGGACCTTGTCCGCGCCCCGTCCGAGCTCGAAGACGAAGGTATCGGCACCGCCGCCGCCGCGCATCCGGTCATGGCCGTTGCCACCCAGAAGCCAGTCGTCGCCGTTTCCGCCCTTGAGGAAATCGTCGCCGTTCCCGCCAAGGAGCCGATCGGCATCCTTGCCGCCCTTGATCGTGTCGTCGTCGGCACCGCCCTTGAGCACATCGTCGCCGTTTCCGCCCTTGAGCAGATCGCGCCCGTGTTTGCCTTTGAGGCCGTCGTCTCCGGTCCCACCCTTCAGCGTATCGTTGCCGCTGCCGCCGTTCATCCGGTCGTTGCCCTTGCCGCCGGTCAGCCGGTCGTTACCGCCGCCGCCGTCGAGATCATCGTCTCCATCATCGCCGTAGAGGTCGTCATCCCCGCCTTCGCCCGACAGCGCGTCGGCGCTGAGCCCGCCATGGAGCCGATCCTTGCCCTGTCCGCCCAGGAGCGTATCGGCGCCGTCGAGACCGTCGAGCCGGTCATTGCCGGCGCCGCCCAGGATCAGATCCTCACCGCCATCGGTGCCGGTGACCCGGTCGGGGTGGCGATCTGCGGCGACGAAGGTCTCGCCGTCGTCGAGGATGGCGACGAACAGCGTCACCGTGGCCAGATCGGTGCCTCCGTGCGCGTCGGTGACCTCATAGGTGAAGGTCTGTTCGATGACCTCGCCGGGTGTGGCAAGATCGAACAGATCGGCATCGGCCGAGTAGCTGAACGATCCGTTCGCCGCGAAGGTCAGCACGCCCTGGAGGGGGGCCGACACGAGCGCGGCGGTCAGGCTGTCGTCCTCGGGATCGGTATCGTTCTCGAGCACGTTGCCGGCGACGGTGCTGTCCTCGTCGACCGCGAAGCCGTCGTTGTTCGCGGTCGGGGCCTGGTTGGGGCCGGTGTTCAGGCTCACCGCCGCGGTATCGGTGCCGCCGGCGCCATCGGAGAGGACGTAGGTAAAGCTGGCCGCCCCGACATGGCCCGTGGCGGGCGTGAAGGTGATCGTGCCGCCGGAGAGCGACACCGATCCGTTCACCGCGCCACCCACCGAGATGATCTCCAGGCCCTGGTTCAGCTCCGGGTCGCCGTCGCTGTCGTTGGCGAGCAGCGTGGCGGCGGCGATGTGCAGCGGAACGGTATTGGCGGTCGCGAAGCCGTTGTCGTTGACGGCGACCGGATCGTCGTTGACCGGGTCGACGGTGATCGACACCACGGCGGTGTCGGTGCCGCCGTGGCCATCCGAGATTTCGTAGGTGAATGCGTCGGCGCCGTTGAAATCGGTGTCCGGCGTGTAGCTGAAATTGCCGTTCGCGTGCAGCACGAGCGTGCCGTGGGACACGTCCGACACGAGCGTGGCGGTCAGGCTGTCGCCCTCGGGATCGGTATCGTTGCCGCGCAGGTTGCCGGCGACCGATTGGTCCTCGTCGGTCGTGTAGCCATCGTTGTTCGCGGTCGGGGCCTGGTTCGGCGTGGTGCTCAGGCTCACGGTCGCGGTATCGGTGCCGCCTGCGCCATCGGAGAGGACGTAGGTGAAGCTGGCCGCGCCGACATGGCCCGTGGCGGGCGTGAAGGTGATCGTGCCGCCGGAGAGCGACACCGATCCGTTCACCGCGCCACCCACCGAGATGATCGTCAGGCCCTGGTTCAGCTCCGGGTCGCCGTCGCTGTCGTTGGCGAGCAGCGTGGCGGCGGCGATGTGCAGCGCAACGGTGTTGACGGTCGCAAAACCGTTGTCGTTGACGGCGACCGGATCGTCGTTGACCGGGTCGACCGTGATCGACACCACGGCGGTGTCGGTGCCGCCGTGACCATCCGAGATTTCGTAGGTGAATGCGTCGGTGCCGTTGAAATCGGTGTCCGGCGTGTAGCTGAAATTGCCGTTCGCGTGCAGCACCAGCGTGCCGTGGGACACGTCCGAAACCGGGGTCGTACTCACCGTCAGCGTGTCGCCCTGCGGGTCGCTGTCGGCGCCGTTGCCGTTGTTGGCGAGCAGGTTGCCGGTGAGCGCGCTGTCTTCATCGGTGGTGAAGGCATCGGCCATCGCGTCGGGCGGGGTGTTGCCGCCGACCGGGAACAGGTCGAAAAAGCGCCCGGCCAGCCAGTCATAGGCGATGTCGGTGTAGTGAACCTCGTCCTCGAACACCTGGCCGGTCGTATATCCTGCGTCGTCGATCAGATCGTCCGGATCGATCAGGTGAACGTCCGCGTACTCGTCTGCCAGGTCTTCCTGGGCTTGCCGCACATCGTCCCAGGAGGGCTGATAGCTCGCGGCGTCGGCATAATTCGACAGCGCGGAAATGACGAAGTCGAACCCGCCGCCGAAGATGTCGACGAGGTTGGCGTAGAGCTCGTGCAGGTTGAAATAATAATCCGAACCATAGGTCGAGCTGGCTGCATCTTCCTCGCCCTGAATCCAGAATACCCCGGCGAGGTAGACCTCGGAATTGGCCGAAAGCTCTGCGTTGATGTCGTCGATCAGGTCGCGGTACAGCTCACCGGTATTCGCGTCGCCGTCGTCGAAGGGATAATAGTCGTTATAGGCCTGCGACGGGTAAAGCGATTGGCCGACCTCCGCCGAAACAATACCGATCTCACCCGCGCCCCGGCTGTCGAGCGCATCTTCGAATGCCCCGGTTGAATAGATTCTGACCGCGTTGCTTTGGCCGGCAACGACGTATAATGGAACGGTTCCCACCTGAAAACACCCCCGAACAAGACCGCTTACGCGCTCAGACCTGCCACAATTGTGGACATATCACCCAGCACGGAACCTACACTTCGACAGATGGGTCGCAAGGGGGTTTCGCGGAAAACGGCAGGATCGAGCCGAGTTTCCGGGTCTGTGGAAGTATTGTTGCAGAGCTGCACCGGATCGGGCCCGCGCCCGCTTGCGTCGTTGTTTCGACCTGCGCAACGGTCAGGCCGGGAGCGGTGGGAATGTGTCGTGTCGAGCAGAGGCGATCTGATTAACCCTTTCGCCGGATCCCGCACGATCCGGCGAGTCGCCGGTGAATGAACGCCCCTCGGTGTTCCAACCTGTCGCGCGGTGTCCGGTGGCAGTCGGACGTATAGCCAGGGCCGCGATCCTTGGGTCGAAAGCCGGAACTGCGCGAGAGTTATTGAAGTTTACCTGGTTCAAGCGGGCACACGCTCAAGTATATCCAGGGTTATAGAATTCTCCCTCGGAACGTTAATTGAAGGGTGGCGGGTGCTTCCCCGGCATGGTCCGCTACGATCCCCGAAACGACGCCGGTGGCGATTGCGCGCGCGCCACTCGGGCATGGTATTTCCCGCGGTCCGGCGGCGGGCTGACGATCGCGGGCATCCAGCGCGGCCCCGCTGTCGTCCAGGCGCTGGCGATGGGGCCAGGGCGCCGGGGACCGGCCGGGCCCGTCTGTTCCCGCTCGCCGCCGCCGGGGGGAGCGGCAAATCGTGGCGGCGGCAAAAAAACGCTGCCGGGGCAGTTGACCTGAGCCGGGGTTTCAAGTGACATCTTCATAACGGTCGGGGCGCGCCGAAACGGCGCGGACCGGTGCCCGGCTGGCGCTTTGTCACGTGTCCTTCACGCAGAGCGCATAACACCGGTCCGGAAAGCCAACCTGGGAGGTTCCTATGCTTTTGAAAACGACACTTGCAGCGACCGTGTGCGCGGCGGCCTTTGCCGTACCGGCCATGGCGCAGACCGAACTGCAGTGGTGGCACGCCCACAGCGGCCGTCTCGGCGAACTGGTCGACGAGATCGCCAAGGGTTTCAACGACAGCCAGAGCGACTATGTCGTGGTGCCGTCCTACAAGGGCAACTATTCCGAGACCCTGAACGCCGGCATCGCCGCCTTCCGCGCCGGTGAACAGCCCGACCTGTTGCAGGTCTTCGAAGTGGGCACGGCGACGATGATGGCGGCGAAAGGCGCGATCAAGCCGGTCTACGAGCTCATGGCCGAAGCCGGCACCGACTGGGACCCGGACGCCTATATCGGCGCGGTCAAGGGCTATTACACCACGCTCCGATGGCGAGATGCTGTCGATGCCGTTCAACTCGTCGACCCCGGTCCTGTGGGTCAACCGCGACGCGCTCGATGCCGCCGGTGTCGCCGCCGACGCCGATCTGACCACCTGGGAAGGTGTGGGCGCCGTGCTCGACACCCTCAAGGCGGCCGGCAACGAATGTCCGCTGACGACCGCCTGGCAGAGCTGGATCCACCTCGAAAACCTGTCGGCCTACCACAACGTGCCCTTCGCGACGCAGGAGAACGGTTTTGCCGGGCTCGACACCGAACTTGCCTTCAACGGCCCGGTTCAGATCAAGCACATCGCGACGATGGGCGAATGGGCGGCCGACGGCAAATTCTTCTATGCCGGACGTCGCAACGAGGGCGGCGCCAACTTCCGCGCCGGCGAATGCGCGCTGTTCACCGAAAGCTCGGCGGGCTACGCGGGCATCAAGTCCGAAGCCCAGTTCAACTTCGAAGTGCACCCGCTGCCCTATTGGTCGGACGTCGACGGCGCGCCGCAGAACACGATCATCGGCGGCGCCTCGCTTTGGGTGATGGCCGGCAAGTCGGACGAGGAATACAAGGGCGTGGCCGAGTTCCTCAACTTCCTCTCCAGCCCCGAGATCCAGGCCAAATGGCACCAGGACACGGGCTATCTGCCGATCACCACGGCGGCGGCCGAGCTGACCCGCGAGCAGGGTTTCTATGACGAGAACCCGGGCACCGATATCGCGGTGATCCAGATGACCGCCAACGAGCCCACGGCCAATTCGAAAGGCATCCGCCTCGGCTCGTTCGACCAGATCCGTGCGATCATCGACGAAGAGCTGGAAGCGGTCTGGGCCGGCGACAAATCGGCCGAAGACGCGCTGGGCACGGCGGTCGAACGCGGCAACGAACTGCTGCGCCGCTTCGAGCAAGCCAACCGGTAAACCCACCGCCGCGCGCGCCTGACACCGGGCGCGCGCGCATCCACCCGGGGGCCCATGGAAAAGCGCGTCACCTTCAAGGGGATCTGGCTGCCATTGCTGCTGGTTCTGCCGCAGATGGTCGTTACGGCCGTGTTCTTCTTCTACCCGGCGGGCCAGGCGATCTGGCAATCGATGTTCATCCCCGACCCGTTCGGGCTGTCGATGCAATATGTGGGCCTGGGCAACTTCGAATTTCTGCTGGGCAGCCCCTATTACCGCGCCTCCTTCGTTACCACGGCGGTGTTCTCGATCCTGGTGACTTTGGTGTCGATGGGGGTGGCGCTCTACCTCGCAGTGCTCGCCGACCGGCTGATCAAGGGCTCGGGCGTCTACCGCACGCTCCTGATCTGGCCCTATGCCGTCGCGCCCGCCGTCGCCGGCGTGCTGTGGCTCTTCATGTTCAACACCCGCGTCGGCGTGGTCACCTGGTATCTCGGCCTTTTGGGCTATGACTGGAACCATGTGCTGAACGGCAGCGAGGCGATGGGCCTTGTCGTCGTCGCCTCGGCCTGGGGGCGGATCAGCTACAATTTCCTGTTCTTCCTCGCCGGGCTCCAGTCGATCCCGAAATCCGTGATCGAGGCCGCGGCCATCGACGGCGCGCGGTTTTGGACGCGGTTTCGCACCATCGTCTTCCCGCTGCTCTCGCCCACCACCTTCTTTCTCCTGGTGGTCAACATCGTCTACGCCTTCTTCGAGACCTTCGGGGTGATCCACACCATCACCTCCGGCGGGCCGCAGCAATCGACCACCATCCTGGTCTACAAGGTCTATGCCGACGGGTTCGTCGGCCAGGACCTCGGCTCGTCGGCGGCGCAATCGGTGATCCTGCTGGTGATCGTCGGCGCGCTCACCGTGGTGCAGTTCAAATACATCGAGCGGAGGGTGCATTATTGACCGACGCCCCCCGCAAACGCCGCCAACCGCCGCCGGGCATGGTCGAGCACCGAGGCGCCGGCTACTGGCTGACCCATCTTGGGCTCATCGTCGGCGTGTTCTTCATCTTCTTCCCGATCTGGCTCGCCTTTGTCGCCTCGACCGTGACCCAGCCCGAGATCGTGCATCCGCCGATGCCGCTGCTCCCCGGCGACCAGTTCTTCGCCAACTACAAGAAAGCGCTGGTGTCGGGCATCAACGCGCCGGTTGCGGTGATGCTGCTCAACTCTGCGGTCATGGCGATCGGCATCGCCGTCGGCAAGATCGTCATCTCGTTACTCTCGGCCTTCGCCATCGTCTATTTCCGCTTTCCGGGCCGGAAGGTGTTTTTCTGGCTGATCTTCCTCACCCTGATGCTGCCGGTCGAAGTGCGGATCGTGCCGACCTACGAGGTGGTCGCGGGCTTCGGGATGCTCAACAGCTATTCCGGCCTGATCTTTCCGCTGATTGCCTCGGCGACGGCCACCTTCCTGTTCCGGCAGTTCTTCATGACCATCCCCGACGAGCTTGCCGAGGCGGCGCGGGTCGACGGGGCGCGGCCGATGCGGTTCTTCGTCGACATCATCGTGCCAATGAGCCGGACCAATATCGCGGCGCTGTTCGTGATCCTCTTCATCTACGGCTGGAACCAGTATCTCTGGCCGCTTCTCATCACCACCGATCCGTCGATGAACACCATCGTGATGGGCATCAAGCAGATGTTCCCGAGCGGAGACGACATTGCCGACTGGCCGGTCATCATGGCGACCTCGATCCTTGCCATGATCCCGCCGGTCATCGTCGTCGTCGGGATGCAGCGGCTGTTCATGCGCGGGCTGGTCGACAGCGAGAAATAGGGACGGACGCATGGCCACCTTGAGCCTCGACAATCTGAAAAAATCCTTCGGCAAGGTCGAGGTGATCCATGGCGTCAGCATGGAGATCGAGGATGGCGAGTTCATCGTCATCGTCGGGCCTTCGGGCTGCGGCAAATCCACGCTTTTGCGCATGGTCGCGGGGCTCGAAACCGTGTCTGCGGGCGAAGTGCGGATCGACGGGGCGCGGGTGAACGAGAAAGAGCCGATGGACCGCGACATCGCCATGG
>JAGRMP010000536.1 GCA_020441225.1 Maritimibacter sp.
CGCCGCTCTACCGTGCCACCGTCGGCTTCGACCAGCTTGCCGAGATGATGGACCGGGTTCTCGAAAAAGACGTGAGCCGCGAGACCTACCCGCCCTACAACATCGAGAAGACCGGCGATGACGCCTGGCGGATCACCGTCGCCGTCGCGGGCTTTACCGATGAAGAACTGGGCGTCGAGGTCAAGGAAAACGCCCTCGTGATCTCGGCCCGCAAGGCCGCCGACGAGACGGGCCGCAAGTACCTGCATCGCGGCATCGCCACCCGCGCCTTCGAGCGCCGGTTCCAGCTTGCCGAGCACGTGAAGGTGACGGGCGCGGTCCATGAAACCGGCCTCCTGCATGTCGACCTCGTGCGCGAGGTCCCCGAGGCGCTGAAGCCGCGGCGGATCGAGATTGCCTCGTCGAAAGACATCGAGGCGAAGGCGATCGAAGCCTGACCGGGGTTTCCCCGATTAGCTGACGACCGGACCGGGCGCGGGCAACCTGCGCCCGGTTTTTTGTGCCGACCGTGCCGCTCTCAGCCGATGTGCCGGGCGAGGAAGGCCTCGACCCGCCCATGCGCCGTCTCGGCCGCCTCGGGCACATAGGCTGGGCGCACGTCGTTGGCGAAGGCGTGACCGGCGGCGTAGCTGAACACCTCGAAATCCGCGCCCAGATAGGCCTGCGTTTCGGCCACCAGCTCCGGCGGGGTGTGATCGTCCGTCGCGCCGAAATGGCCCTGCACCGGCGCTTTCAGCGGCCGGTCGAGGTATTTGCGAAGCTGGGTGCCGTAGAACGAAACCGCGCAGGCCACGTCCAGGAGCTGGGCCGCGCGGACCGCCAGCCCGCCGCCCCAGCAGAACCCGATCACGCCGACCTTGCCGCCGCCCGCCGCCAGCGCAGCGCGTGCCGCGTCGATATCCAGCATGGTCTGGTCGAGCTGGGCGCCCTGCATCAGCGCGCGGCCGTCCTCTGCCCTGTCGAAGGCGATCACGCTCCCGGGCTTCTGCCGGTCGAACAGCGCCGGGATTGCGACCTCGTAGCCGAGCGCGGCATAGCGCGCGGCCACGCCCTTGAGCTGGTCGGTGACGCCGAAGATCTCCTGCACGATCACGATCCCGCCGCGCCGCGCGCCTTGGGCGGGTTCGATCCAGGCGTCGAATGTATGGCCGTCGGCGGCCGTGAGCTTGGTCATCATCGTGGGGGCTCTCCCTGTTGAAACCCCGGGCGACCGCGCCGCCCGGGGGATCCGATCATTCGCCGTGGGCGATCCCGGCTTCCTCGAAATAGCGCACCGCGCCGGCGTGGTAGGGCACGACCGAGGCCGGGGCCATGGTCTCGGGGTTGAAGCCGTTGAACGAGCCGAAGCTTTCGGCGAGCGCCGGCTTGTTCTCCGCGAGCGCCTTGGTGAGGGTGTAGACCAGGTCCTCGGACACGTCGCCGTTGGTGATCATCACCCAGGGGATCGAGATCAAATTGGCGCCCCGGGTCTGCAGCCCGTTGAGGTTCTCGTTCTGGTCGCGGGGGCTCACGCTGGCGCCGGGCATGAAGCTGTGCAGCCCCTCGACGCCGGCATCGCTTTCATCGAGCGAGATGTAGCACAGGCCCCCACGGTCCTTGAGCTTGACCGCCGCCTGCTGGCCCGCGCCCGCATTGAGCGAGACCAGCGCCACATCGACCAACTCCTCGCCGAGCGCGTCCATCCCGGCAGCGAAGCTCGCGACCGGGACCTGCTGGAAATCGTCGTACGTCATCCCGCCATTGGCGAGCGCGCCCATAATGTAGAAGGGGATGATGGTCGACGAGGTATATTCCGAGGCAAGGCGCAGTTCGCCCGCCTTGGCCTTGAGATCGGCGACGGTCTCCAGCCCGAGATCGCAGGGCGCCATGATGCCGGTGGTCAGGTGGAACATGGTGCCGACAAGCTTGATGTTGGGATGCGCCCGGTCGTAATTGCCCGAGCCCTCCAGCGCATAGCCGGCCTCGACGCCCGAGGCGAAGCCGAAATCGACCTCGCCCGAGTTGACCAGGGGCAAATAGCCCACCAGCGGCTGGG
>JAGRMP010000537.1 GCA_020441225.1 Maritimibacter sp.
GTTGATGATCCGCCCGCCTTGCGGAGATTGCCGCCGCATCTGGCCGAAGGCTTCGCGGGCGCAGAGGAACATCGCATCGAGATTGACCGCCAGCGCCGCGCGCCAGTCGGCAAGCGGGATCTCGTCGATGGGCGCGGGCGGGGTGAAGATGCCCGCATTGTTGAACAGCACGTCGAGCCGGCCGGCCCGGTCGATGAATTCGGCAAAGACCCGCGCCACCGCGGCGGCGTCGGTGACATCGGCGGGCAGCACCACGGCGCCCGCCCGGCCGGCCGCGACCTCTGCGAGCTTTTCGGCGCGCCGCGCGACCAGCCCCACGGTCCAGCCCTCGTCCAGGTAACGCGCGGCGACCGCGGCCCCGATCCCGCCGCTGGCCCCGGTGATGAGAATGCTAGGCATCGGCCTCTCCTTCCATCGGTTGCGCTTCGAGCGTGAGCGGCGCGGGGGCCACCACCAGATCCTCCGTCCCGAGCGGCACCTGGGGCCGCGCGAGCGCGTAGCGGGTGACCCAGTGCAGTCGCGTCTCGGCCCGGGTGATGGCGACATAGGCCAGCCGCTTCCACAGCGGGATGCCCGCTTCGACCCGGCCCGAGCGCGCGGCGGCGTAGAGGTCGGGGGCGAAGACCTGCACATCGGGCCATTGCGAGCCTTGCGCCTTGTGGATCGTCACCGCCGCGCCGTGCAGGAAGGTCGCGCCCATGGTGGCGGCGAAGGGGATGAAGGGCTCTTCCTCGTCCGGTTTCTCGATCTTGACGATGGAAGCCACCGAGATGCGCGGGTCTTCCGCGCCGATGAGATGCAGCCGGGAAAACCCCGGCCGCTTGCCGTCGCCCAGAAACACCGCCTGCGCGCCCTTGATCAGCCCCTTGGCCTCGAGTTCGATCCGGCGTTTGCGGTGCTTGAGCGGCAGCTCGATGCCGTCGCAGATGAGCGGCTCGCCCGGGATCAGGGTGGCCTCGGGCGCGCCGTGGGCGGCGCGAAAGGCGTGGATCAGGCGGATGCGCGTCTTGTTGCGCCAGACCAGCACCGGCGAGCGCGCCATCATGTCGGCGTCGACCCGTGGCGCGCGCACCACCCGGTCGTCGCGCGCGGCGGCGTCCTCCACCAGCCGCTCGAAGGCCTCGAACCCAATGCTCTCGTCGCCCAGCGCATGGGCGAGGTCGAGGATCGGGTTGTCGGTCTCCTGCCGATGGATGCGGTGCAGCACGCATTTGGTCGCGTCGCCGAAGCTGTCGAACACCATCTCGCCCGACTGGCCGACGGGGGCGAGCTGGGCCGGGTCGCCGAACAGGACGAGGGTGGGGAAGATCTCCTTGAGATCGTCGAACTGCTTTTCGTCCAGCATCGAACTTTCATCGACGAAACCGATGTCGAGCGGGTCGTCGCGCCGTTTCCAGCCGGCGATGAAATCCGACCCCCTGAGCCCGGCCGCCGCGAGCGCGCCGGGGATCGACTTCTGGGTCTGGTAGAAGGCATAGGCCCGGTCCAGCGCTTGCGGCGCAAGATCGTCTACCTCGGGCCGCTCCCCCTGCCCCGCGAGCCATTCGGCGATGGCCTCGTATTCCGGCGCGTAGACGGGGGTGTAGAGGATGCGGTGGATCGTGGTCGCGGGCACGCCGCGATGGCGCAGCACCGAGGCTGCCTTGTTGGTCGGCGCGAGAATCGCGAGGGTGCGCCGCTGGGCCGAGCGCTTGCCCTCCCAGTCGCCCGAGACGGTTTCCACCCCGGCCTCGCCCAGCGCCTTGGTGAGCTCGGCGAGCAGCATGGTTTTGCCGGAGCCCGCCTTGCCGATCACCGCGAGCACACCCGAGCCGCGCCCGGCGGGCAGCGTGGTGCCCGCGTCGATATCGACGCCGGCGCCGCGCAGAAGCTCCGCCACCCGGTCGTGGGCTTCGGCCTGGTCTTCGGAAAACGTCAGGGCGGGAAGGGTCATGGCCGGACCCTAGCCCGCGCCGCGCGCGCGCAAAAGCCAAGAAGGCGGTGGCGGCGCAGATATTCGGCGCGCGGTTGGTCGGAGCCCCGGAAGCGGGCCCGGAGCGGGCCCGAAAGGGGCGGCGGCGCGGGTCGGGCCGGTCGGGGGG
>JAGRMP010000004.1 GCA_020441225.1 Maritimibacter sp.
CCCCGTCGACCGCGGCATCGCCGCCGGAGCCGAGCACGTGGGCGGCCAGCGGGCGCAGCGCCGCGGCGGCCTGATCGCGCCACTGGGTGTACCAGGCCGAGAGCTTGTCGGCGTTGGCCGCGCTCTCCTTGGCGGCAACCTTCACGACCGCATCGGTCCAACGGCTGTGGTCCGCAAACCATTCCGACATGAACTCCGTCAGCATCGAGATCGCCGCGCCGCCGTGCTTCTGGCCCTCGGCGTCGAAGGCTTCGTAGACCAGCGGGTAGGTCAGCCCGTCGATCACCAGGTTCTGGGCGACGAAGAGCTGGAACCAGTCCTGGACCACCAGCGTGTCTTCCACCAGCTTGCGCATCCCCTGCCAGTAGTCGGCATTCATCCACTTGTCCTTGGCCGCATCCAGCGCGTCGCCGGTGCCGCCGGCCATGTCCATGCCGATCTGGCCGATGATCTGTGCAATCCCGAGCTGATCGCCGGCGGTGAAGATCGCCGGCGCGGTCACCGCCGTGCCGTAACCGCGATCGCAGATCTGGGTGGCGTTCATGTTCGCGCCCCAGGCGACGTGGCGCAGCGGCAGGAGGTAATCCTCGACCTTGGCCTTCCATTCGGGCGTCAGGCTGTCGAGCATGCCGCGCTTTTCGACGAAGTCGAAATTGTGCTGCGCTGCGGCCCGCATCCCGGCACGGTTGATGTTGTAGGTCGCGTAGTAGAACTGGCGCGGGTCGCGCAGGTCGTACCAATCCGCCATCACGATCTCGGTCCGGCGCGGATCGTAGAGCTCGCGGTCGGGCTCCCAGAACGGCTTGTAGTGGAAATGCGCGGTCGCCTGGACGTCCAGCATTCCCTCTTCGTACCGGCTCGCCGGCCGGTCCTCGCCGAAGCGGCGGGCAATATGGCCGAACGTCTGCCGGCGGGGCTCGAGGTTCAGCGTCTTGAGGTCGATCGTCACGGTATCCTCCCTGGTCGTCCGATGGGTGTTCTGTTGGCTGGCTGCGGTCAGGCGGTCGGGGTCTGCAGGAGCCCCGCAGTCCGGTCCTTGATGTCCTGAAGCGAGATGACTTCGCCGGTTTTCTCGTCGGGCAGAATCTCCGCCTGGTAATATTCGCAGAACTCGGCGAAGGCGCTGTCCGGCATCACCAGCTCGACGGTCAGCGTCTCGTCGTTGAGGATGAACTCGAACTCGATGAACCGGTCGAGCTGGCGGCCGAGGATCCGGATGTAGGTCCTGCCGAGTAGCGGCCGTATCGTTTCGGGTTTGGCCATTCTGTCTCTCCTTTCGGGAAATGCAGGTCGGGGTCAGGACCGCCGGTCGGCGGCCTGCGGGCGGCCCGAGCCGGCTTGCGCCTTCACCGCCGCCTCAGCCCCGGGATCCGATGCGAACAATGCCTCGACGTTCTGCATCTGGCCGCAGCCGGGAGAGCCGCAGCCCCCGCATTTGCCACAGCCCGATGTCGCGCCGCCGTGTTCCGATGATGTCCTGGACAAAGTCGCACTCCTCCCTTCCCCGGAACGCTTGCGCGCCCGTGGCTTTTCGAAACAGATGTTCCATTGACCTGACGGCAGACCATCGCACGGGCCGATGCCGTCGCTCTCCCTGGCTTTCGCTCCCATGCCGGCCCCGGACCCTCCTCTGGCCCCGCGAACACGCGGATCGGTTTCGGCATGATGAAAAGGTGCGGCAGAAAAAGACGTTCGTCAACGAAAATATCGATATTTTTTTTCTGATTGGTTTGGCTTGATAATTTCTGGAAGTGACCCTTCTCATCGCGAAAGATCGGCGCTGAAAGAGTGATTTTGGCTGTCAGTTTACCGGGACAGCTCGGCGACGAAACCGCGAATCCGGGCCGCTCTGCGAAGCGCATCCGCGGCCGGCCGCCGTGGACCGTACCCCGGGCCCGGGTCCCTCGCGCGGTCCTGGAAGGGTCGTTCGGCAACGCAAAACCCGTACGGCGCCGCGGCCGCGGGCCGGAGCTTCGGGAACTGCCACAGCTCGAAAGACGGAAGCGGGAGAGCCCCGACGTCGCCAGCGATGCCCTGCCCCGCCCGATCTGCGACCGCGATTTGCATCGCAGCCCCGCTCTGCGCACACAAACGGCGCTCGGTTCTTCGACAATGCTCTGAACCTCTAACCAACTCATTGAGAACATAGTTTCGTTGCAAAGTGGCGGCAAAACCGGATCACCGTTTCACAATCGCGCAAAGGGAACGCTGAGTATGGAACACGCAACGCTGGACGCCACGGCGATCATTCGCACCAACTCCATCGGGTTCGTCGAGCATGTTTTCGCGCTGAATGCGGCGCGGCGACCGTCCGTGACGGTCCATGACGAAGCCCAAGCGAAGGCTTTGCCCGGGATCCGGATCGACCGCTGCCTGGTTCCGGACCGGCGAACGGGCTGGTTCGAGGACCACCATCCGCTGATCCATGAGGACCTGCCCGCCCAGGTCAGCTATACCTCGGGCACCGAAGGCGAGCCCAAGGGCATATTGCTCAGCTATGCGAACCTCGCGGATGCCGCCCAGCGCATCATTGACCAGATGCAGATGACCTCCGAGATCCGCGAATATGTCGGCGTCCCGGCGACTTTCAGCTTCGGCATGGGTCGGTATCGGGCGATCAGCGCAGTCGGCGGCCGGGCCTATCTGCCGCCGCGCGGGTTTGATCCAATCGAACTGAGCCGGATGTTGTCGGCCGGTGACGTCAATGCGCTGTCGGCGGTGCCGACGCTCCTGCGGATCCTGCTCGATGCGCCCGAGATCATCGGTGACGCCGGCCAGAACCTGCGCTGGATGGAAATCGGATCGCAGCACATGACCGGCGAGGAAAAACGCCGCATCCGCGAGATGTTTCCGAATGCGCGGATCCTGCAGCATTACGGGCTGACCGAGGCGTCGCGCAGCACCTTCCTGCTTGTGTCCGAGGCGCCGGACACCTTGTTGGACTCCGTCGGACGTCCGGCCGGCGAGACCGAGGTGGCATTGGGCGCAGACGGACGGATCCGTATCCGGGGCCCGCATGTGGCGACGGCCCGGATCGACGCGCAGGGCCTGCACGCGCTGCGGGATTCGGAGGGCTGGCTGCAGACCAACGATCTCGGCCACATGCAGGACGGGTATCTGTTCTTCGACGGCCGCGCCGATGACCTGATCAATTTCGGCGGCATCAAGATATCGCCGGATCAGCTGGAGGATCGTATCCGCAGGGATCTGGCGCCCGGCATTCGGATTGCGGCGGCGAAAATCCCCAACGCCCAGCGCGGAGACGGGATACTGGTGGCGGTCGAAGGTCCTGCGGACATTGCCGTGATCCGCGATCTGGCGAACGCCGCGCTCGCCGATATGGGCGTTTCCGCCGGCTCCGCGCTGCATGTGGAGCCGGTGACCGAGATCCCGGTGACCGGAACCGGCAAGGCGCGACGGGCGGTCCTGGCCGAACACTTCCTCGACCGGCGGCCCCGGGCACCCGAAGGCGATACCCGAAAAACCAGCGTCGTCGGAGACGTGCGGTCTCTGTTCCAGCGCGAGTTTCCCGGCCACACGGTCGGGCCCGACGACACCTTCGAGACCCTAGGCGGGGATTCCCTGCATTACATCCAGTTCTCCCTGGCCTTCGAGCAGCGTTTCGGCCCCTTGCCGGAAAACTGGGAAATCCGCAGCGTCGACGAGCTTCAGCGTGGCCTTGGACAAGGCACCTCGTCGACCTGGCGGCGGCTGGAAATGCCCACGCTGCTGCGGGCGTTCTTCATGATCTGTATCGTGGCGTTGCACACCGATGCCTTTGTCTACAGCACCTCTTACGGCGCGGCCTATTTCCTCGTGTTGCTGGCCGGCTACTCGGTCGCCCGCTTCCAGCTTCCGGACATCATCCGGACCGGCAGTGTCAAAACCCTTGTCGGGACGATCAAATACGTGGCGGTGCCGACCGTCCTGATGGTCGCTCTGCTGCAGGTGGCGACCGAACGTTTCGAAATCCTGCCTCTGCTGTTGATTTCCAACTATCTCGACCCGAGTACCCTGAAAGGATTCACCTTCTACTTCATGGAAATCTACATCCAGGTGCTGGTCCTGGCCGCGGTTCTGTTTTCTCTGCCGATGGTTCGGACCGCATTCCGGGACCATCCGATGTTCAGCGCGCTGGCCTTGCTGCTGATGACCTTTGTGCTACGCCAGTCCATCGAGGCAATCTGGAACGGGGAGTACAATTTCCATCGCACGCCCTGGAACTACGGCTGGGCCTTTGCGCTCGGTATTGTCCTGTCGGTGGCGAACGACACCCGGTCCCGCCTTCTGGCCCTCTCGGTGGCGGTCGTGGCGGTTCTGATCAAATGGCAGTTCGTCTCCGCCGCGGCCTATGTCGGCCTGGGCAGCGCCTTGCTGCTCTACGTCAGGGCGATCACGGTTCCTGCGCCGATCAAGACCGTGGTGGGAGAAATCGCCAACGCGTCGATGTTCATCTATCTCAGCCATTATCAGATGATGTCGGTCGTTCAGAAAGTCTTCGGCACGGGAAAACCCTGGCTGACACTGGTCCTGTCGATCCTCGTCGGGATCGCGATAACCCATGGGTATGCCTGGGTGAGCCGCAGGTTCGCCAGATCGCCCGTTGGGCGCGTGATGGTCACAACCTAGGCTCGGAGCTTTCCCCACGGACCGGCCGGGGCCCGGGACATGGTCCGCACCCGACCGCAGGCGCTGACCCCCCGGGGCTTGCGGGGCCGTTTGGCGCAGCCCTGCCCCCGGGTTGACGGCCAGAGGGCGAACAAACCCCACGGCCGGGACCGCGCGACTATTTTTCGGTCGCGAGTTTCCGGCGGCGGAACGGTCGACCGATCCGTCCGAAGAACCGGTTGACCTTGCTGTCCTTCGAGCGGGTGACGATCATCAGCATGGACGGCGTCACGATCAGGGTCAGAACCGTCGAGAAGGCCAGCCCGAACACGATCGCCGAGGACAGCGCGATCCACCATTGCGTCGACGGCGCGCCGAACGTCGTCTCGTGCGACAGGAGTTCGAGGTTGTAGCCGAAGGCGATCGGCAGCACGCCGAGGATCGCGGTCAGCGCCGTCAGCACCACCGGCCGCGCCCGTTCGCGGCAGGTCTGGAGGATCGCCTCCAGCTTGTCCATGTCCTGGTCGCGGCGCAGATGGTCGTAGGTGTCGATCAGCACGATGTTGTTGTTCACCACGATGCCCGCGAGCGCGATCACCCCGATCCCGGTCATCACCACGCCGAATGGCTGGCCCATGATCATCAGGCCGAGGAAGACGCCGATCGTGGACATGATGACCGCCACCAGCACCAGCCCGACCGAGAGGAACCGGTTGAACTGCGCCAGCAGCACCATGAAGATCAGGAACAGCGCGGCCGCGAAAGCCTTGCCGAGGAAGGCGCTCGCCGCGGCCTGTTCCTCGTCTTCGCCGGCCATCTTCCAGCGGATGCCGCGGTCGTCGAGGTTCATGTCGTCGAGCATGGTCGTCACGGCCTGGCGCACCTCGTCGGCCTGCACCCCCTCGGTGATGCCCGCCTGCACGGTCACGGTCCGTGAGCCGTCGATCCGGGTGAGCGTGCCGGTCGAGCGCACCGGTTCCCGGGTGACGAGATTGGAGATCGGTACCCCGCCCTGGGCGGTCTCGATCCGGAGCTGGTCGAGCATCGACAGGGTGCGCATCTCCTCGGGCAGCCGCAGTCGGATATCGACCGCGTCGTCGCTGCCGGCGGGGCGGTAATCGGTGAGCTTCACCCCGTTGGTGACGAGTTGCACCATGGTGCCGACGGCAGAGGGGCTGATCCCGTAGCGGGCAGCCTTGCCGCGGTCGACCTTGAGCTCCCAGTCGATGCCGGGCGGCGGCAGGCCGTCGGAAATGTCGATCACGTCCGGCAGTTCGGCAAGCCCGGCCGCAACCTCGCGGGCGGTATCGTTGAGCCCGTCGGGTTGGTCGGCCGAGAGCAGGACCTGGATCGCCTTGCCCGTCGGCGGTCCCGCGTCCGGCACCGAAACCTCGATCCGCGCGCCGGGGATGCCGGTCATCGCGCCGCGCAGGTCGGCAAGGATATCGTTGGCCGTCTTGCGCTCGCGCCAGTCGACGAACTCGTACTGGATCGTGCCGATAACGTCCGGATCGACCTGGCCGCCGAGTCCACCCCCCGAGGCGCCGACCCTCGTGTAGACGCTCTTGATCCCCGGCCAGCCGAGGATCCGCGCCTCGGCCTCGCGCACCAGCGCGTCCTTCTCGCCGATCGAGAGGTTGCCGCGGGCGTGGACATAGAGCAGGCCGTAGTCGGGTTCGACATTGGGGAAGAACTCGACCCCCTTGCCCACCTTGCCATAGGCCACCGGCACCGCCACCAGCGCGCCGATTGCGAGAAACATCACGATGAACGGATGTCGCACCGCGCGCTTGACGAACCACATGTAGACGCCGTCCTTCGCCGGTTCGTCGTGGGTCGTGACCCGGCCGAACATCGCGCCCAGGGTCGGGGTAAAGACCAGCGCATAAAGCATCGAGGACGACAGCGTGGCGATCAGGGTGATCGGCAGGTACTTCATGAATTCGCCGACGATCCCGGGCCAGAACAGGAGCGGCGAGAAGGCAGCGACCCGGGTCATCGTCGCGGCCACCACCGGCCCGGCCATGCGCGACGAGGCCAGCTTGAAGGCTTCGACCTTGTCCATGCCCTCATGCATCCGGCGCTCGGCGAATTCGGTGACGATGATCGCATCGTCCACCAGCATGCCGACGGCGAGGATCAGGCTGAACAGCACGATCAGGTTTACCGTCATGCCGGCGAGCGAGAGGAACAGGATCCCCATCAGGAACGACGTCGGGATCGCCATGCCGATAAAGAACGACGCCCGCCCCGAGAGCACGAACAGGATGACGATGAACACCAGCACCACCGCCGTCAGCACGGAATTCTGCAGATCCGAGAGCAACTGGCGGATGGTGATCGACTTGTCCTGGCTGTAGGTGATGACCGTCCCCTGCGGCAACAGCGCTTCGGCCGCCTTGGTGACCGCCTTTACCGCGTCGATGGTCTCAACCAGGTTGGCGCCCGAGCGTTTCGAGATCTCGATCGCCACCGCGGGCTTGCCGTCGAGCCGGGTGATCGAAGTGGCGTCCTTGAAGGTCGAGCGCATGTCCGCGATCTCGCGCGCGCGGACCGTCGCATTGGGGCCGACCACGATGGGAAACTCGGCGGCATCCTCCAGCGTCTCGATCAAAGCCGGAACCTTGACCGCATAATTCCCCTGGTCCCCCTCCATCGAGCCCGCCGCCACCAGGCTGTTGCCGGCGGTCACGGCGGCGATCAGCGTGTCGAGCCGGATGCCGTAGGCGCCCAACTGGCCGGGGTCGATCACCGCCTCGACGACGTCGTCGCGCACCCCCTGGAGGGTCGCGTCGAGCACACCGGGCACGTTTTCCTTGATCGCGTCGCGCAGCTGCCGCCCGGCCTGGGCCAGCACCCGCTCGGGAAGATCGCCCGAGAGCGTGACCACCACCACCGGAAACTCCGAGATGTTGACCTCGTGCACCGAAGGTTCGTCGGCGCCCTGCGGCAACTCGCGCTTGGCGTCGTCCACCCCGGTGCGCACGTCGTCGAGCGCTTTCGCGAGGTCGGCCCCGGCCTGGAACTCGATCAGCACGTTGCCGCCGCCGAGATAGGCGGTCGAGGTCATCTTCTTGATGCCGACGATCGATTTCAGCTTGGTTTCCATCGGCCGCAGCAACAGGCGCTCGGAATCCTCCGGCGAGATGCCCTGGTAGCCGAGTGAAACGTAGATGATCGGGATCTTGATGTCGGGCTCGGCTTCCTTCGGGATCGAGATATAGGCGAGTGCCCCGGTCACGATCAGGAACAGCATCACCGATATCGTGAGCCGCGCATTGCGGATGGCGACGCCGACGAAATCCATCAGTCGGCGCCCTGTCCGGCATCGGCGGCTTTTTCGGCCGCAACCGCGATGACCTTCTGACCGTCGGTCACCATATCCTGACCGGAAACGATGATCTTGGCGCCTTGCTCGATGCCCAACAGCACCAGCCCGTCGGGCGTGTCGTCGATGATCTCGACCTTGAGAAAGTTCACCGTGTCGCCCTCACCGAGGAACCGCACGCCGAGGTTGCCGTCGACATCGAGGGTGATCGCCGACCGCGGCAGAACGATCGCGGGGTCGGTCTTCACCGCGAGCTGGATCTCGGCCGACATCCCGGCCGGGATCGCGGCGTCGGGATTCGAGATGGCGACTTCGATCGGGAAGGTGCGGGTCTGGCCCGACGCCTCGTGCCGCACATAGCGCACCGTGCCTTCCGATGTCGTGCCGTCGCCGAATGTCACCTGCGCCCTGGTGCCCGGGGTCACCACGTGGAGGTCGCGTTCGTTCACCTCGCCGACCACCACGATCGGGTCAAGCGCAAGCAGGGAGGCAACCCGCTCGCCCGGCGAAACCCAGGACCCCTTCTCGACAAAGACCTCGTCGATCAGGCCCGCGAAAGGGGTTTGCACTTCGAGCTGGTCGACCTGGGCCTGGGCGGCCTCGAGGCCCGAGCGCGCCGCTTCGCGCGCCGCGGTAGAGGCCTCGTACTGCAATTCCGAGATCGCGCCCCGGGCCCGCAGCTTTTCGTTCGCCTCGGCCTGGTTGGATGCGGTGGTGAGCTGCGCCCTGGCCGATTCGACCGCGGCGAGCTTCTCGGGCCCCTCGACCGCCATCACCAGCGCACCGGCGTCGAGCCTGTCGCCCTGTGCCACCGGAAGATCGGAGACCGCCCCAGCGGCGCGCGCGACCAGGACCACCTGTTTGTCGGCCTGGGTCTGGCCGGCCAGGCGGATCGTGCGTTCGTACGGGGCGGGCTGGGCTGTCGTGTAGGCTACGGTTTGCAGGGCGGGTGCAGGCTCGGGTTCCGGCGCGGCAGCGGGCGTCTCGGGCGTCGGCGCCGGGGCCGCCTCCGCATTGACACCTATCTCACTGCCGACAAAGGTATATTTCCCGGTCGCGACCCAGGCTCCGGCGGCGACCAGCACGACAATCGCCGCAACCGTATGAAATTTGATGCGCATGTGATCCGTGTGGTTTTGGACTTGGCGGTTTCGATATGTGGTCTTCCGGACGATTTCGCAATCGCAACCGTGCGTAACTTTTTTCTACGATCCATCCGGCCGGTCGATATGCGCCGTTTGGGCCGTTGCCCGGATGCGCACCGGACCGAGAGCGCAGGAGCGCTTCGCGATCCTGTGAGGGCATCGGCCGCATCTGCCACGACGCGCGCACCATGTGCCGAAAGACCCCAGGAGGCAAGTCGAACGCGCGGCCGTGCCGGCACGGGTGGGGACCCACCAATCAATCGGGCCCGGCCATTGCATCCCGGTCTGCGCCGCGCAGGGCGGTCAAGGTCGACGGCGCGGTCGATGACCGGATCTATGGCCTGCCGGTCTCGGGCAACGCCTGCGGTTTTCCTTCTCCGGCAAACGCCCGGCTGTATTATCTTCGCCTTCGCGCCGTACTTCTGGGCCTCTGGGGGCGATCCGTTCGCCGACAATCGCCGCACCGCGACGCTGGCGTCCGGGGAGGTGGTCGAGCCGCGCGCGCCCGGGCCCGGCCGTTCACGCCTTTCGCGCGAGACCGAGGCGCGACCGATGTCGCAAACCGTGGCGCCGCGAGCATTCCGGGCACGCGCCGCACGACCGGTGGGTCCTTCGTTCAGCACGATGCGGATGTCTCCCTGCGGCAGCGCGGTGCGGTCCGAGACAATCGACAGAAACCTTGCGCCGACCGAGTGCCGCCGGGGTTCCCCGTCGCTCCGCTCGGGGCTTCCTCTCCTAGAGATCGAGTGTGATCGTCGCGCACCCCGGGGCGGCACGGGATTGGCAGGTGACGATTTCCGCTTCCCGCTGCGCCCTGGAGAGTACGAAGTCGCGGTGTTCGACCTCGCCCTCCACCAGCCCGCATTTGCAGACGCCGCAGATACCGTCGGCGCATTTCACGTCCACGTGGATGCCGTTGTCGAGCAGGACGTCGGCGATGGTCTTGTCCTGGGGGATGTCGAACGCACGACCGGAACGCGCGAGTTTGACGGTGAAGGCGTGGTTCACAAAGTCGGGCTGCTCCGGCACCGAGAAATATTCGAGATGCCGCGCGTCTTCCGGGAAGCCCTGGCGTTCTGCCGCCTCCATCACCCCGGTCATGTAACGATCCGGTCCGCAGGTGTAGACGTGCCAGCCGGGCCGGTATCCCGCGAGCAAAACGTCGAGATCGGCGCGGGTGCCCTGGTCCGAGAAGTGGAACTGCACCCGGTCGGCCCAGGGGACGCGCGCGAGATCGTCGAGGTAGCCGGCATCGACCTTGCGGCTGGCCGAGTAGTGCAGCTCGAACTGGTTCCCCAATGCATGCAGACGGTGGGCGAAGGCGATCATCGGGGTGATCCCGATGCCGCCGCCCATCAGGAAGGTTTTGGTCGCGCCCTCGACGAGTTCGAAATGGTTGATCGGTTTCGAGAGGAACACGCGACGCCCCTCGGTGAAGATCCGGTGCAGCATCTTCGAGCCGCCCCGGCCCGCGTCTTCGCGCAGCACGCCGATCTCGTAGCGCGACCGGTCGGCAGGGTCGCCGGACATCGAATACTGGCGCAGGTATTCCGGCGTCACCACCACGTCGATATGTGCGCCCGCCGTCCAGGCGGGCAGCGGCGCGCCGTCCCAGGACGCGAACGCGTATTTGGTCACATCCTGGGTCATCGGCTCGACCTTGGACACCCGCGCCATGACCACCGGCGCATCGCCGAAATCGGGGCGCTCATGGGCGAGGCCCTCCGTGTCGCCGCGGGCAAGCCGGGCCTTGTATTCGGCGGCGCCGATCATCGCCGCGTAGGCCGCAATGCCGGCCTCGCGGTCCATCGGGAACGGGTAGGGCCAGGGCCAGGGGGCGAGGTTGGCGGGGTAGACGGCGAGCGTCTGGTCCTCGTATCTGAGGTCGAGATCGGGCTGCAGCGCGCGCCGGTTGACCGGCTGGGCCGGAGCCTTGTAGGCCCCGTCCTCTTTGAGCTCCAGATCCCACCACCATTTCTTGGCGTCGTTGAGCCCGCCGTTGCCCAGCGCGTCGTCGAGCTTCGCAAGTACCGGCGCGGCAGCGGGGACGTTGGAAGCGAGCCAGCGGAAAGGTTTCTCCGCGAACAGCCCTTCGAGGTTCCACGGGCAGGTTTTCATGCAGCGCCCGCACATTGCACCGCCTTCGGTGGTGATCCGGTAGGTGGTGCATTTCTGGCTGTCGCTCTTCCAGATCTCGTAGCCGTTGAACATCAGCTTCGGCCCGGCGGTGATCGCGCC
>JAGRMP010000538.1:0-6647 GCA_020441225.1 Maritimibacter sp.
TGAAGCGGTCGAGCTCCGAGACGATTTCGCGGGGCGTGAGGTCGGTCATGGGGCGTCCTGTCGTTGCTGTCGGCAGGGTATCTATGTCGTCCCGACCCTGATCCCAAGGGTCAACCGCCCAGACGCCGTTCCTGCTCCTTAAGCTGCGTCATGAGTTCCCAGAGTCTGGCGCGCAACTTTGCCGCCCTCAGCTTCTGTGCGGGCGACGATTGTACGCCCCCGGCCCCTTCGGCGATGTTTACCAGGAAGCCGTCGTACGCTTGCAGAGCCCGCATCGCTTCTCTGGTGGACGCCAGGTCGAAGACGGTGAAGTTTCTTTCGAGATAAAAAATATAGGCTTCGCCAGCGTCGAGAATGGCGTCGATAAATGCCGGCTGTGTTCCCCAAAACGGGAGGTCTTTGTCTCTGAATGTGCCCCTCGAGTAGCTGGTCATGATGTTGAAGAACTGTTTGGTCTGGTCGCGAAAGAGCGTTTTCTCCTCCGCGGTCATGGCCCGGCTTGCCTGCGGCGCAATGAAAGGCGAGGCGGCCAAAAGGCCCAGGAAATGGCGGCGGCGCATAATGAGTCTCCTGAAACGGTCGGAACGATATAGCTTGCAGGGCTTATCGTTAGCGCTCCCGCGCGCAAATGCGAGCATTTTTGCGCTGTCGTCTCAGAAAGGGTTTTGGCGATCGCCGCAGGTCATGCACGAATGTTTTCCACGGTGAGATTGCCGTTGGTGTAGACGCAGATGTCGGCGGCGATCGCCATGGCGATGCGCGCGATCTCCTCGGCCGATTTATCGCTGTCCATGATCGCGCGCGCGGCGGCGAGCGCGTAATTGCCGCCCGAACCGATGGCGGTCACGTCATGCTCGGGCTCCAGCACATCGCCCGCACCGGTCACCACGAACAGCCCGCTGCCATCGGTGACGATCAGCATCGCTTCGAGCTTCTGCAGGTACTTGTCGGTGCGCCAGTCCTTGGCGAGCTCGACGCAGGCGCGGGCAAGCTGCCCGGGCGTCTGTTCGAGCTTGGCTTCGAGCCGTTCGAGGAGCGTGAACGCATCGGCGGTCGAGCCGGCGAAACCGGCGACGATGTCATGCCCGCCGGGGCTGAGCCGGCGCACCTTGCGCGCGGTGCCCTTGATGACGGTCTGGCCCAGGCTCACCTGCCCGTCGCCTGCGATAACGACCTCGCCGCCCTTCTTGACCCCGATGATCGTGGTGCCGTGCCAGCCGGGAAAATCCTCTTTGCTCATGACGCCTCCTTGATGTCCGCCCCTATATGGCGGCGGCGCCGGGAAACGACAACCGGGGGTGGGGAAAGCTGCTGAACCGGGGATGACCGGGAGCTGGTAGAAGCGAAACGGCCGGGTTCGGAGGCCGAGCGCCGCCTGTGACAAGTCGAACGTGACACAAATCCACTGGATTAGAGCCTGTTTTGGAAACTGGGCGGCCGATACCAGAAGGATCGTTTCGGGTTTGAATAAGGAAAGCGCGCGCGTCCAGGTCCAACGCCGGATGTGGTGATACCGGGTCGTCGGAGCCCGTCCGGGCAGATTCCGGCAAGGTTAGAGACTGTTTTCGACCGCTGGACCTCCGCGGCGAGTGGCCCCCGGGCACAACCCAACCGGTAACACGGCGTGACGCGCAAAACCGTCGCAGTTCCCGCGCCTGTGCCGCAATAATCCGAAGGATTGTCGCAGGGGAGGCGCGCAATCGGTGCTGTCAGCCGATCCAGCCCGCCAGGTTTTCGCGCACCACATCGACCATCATGTCGATATGCGGCGCGTCGTCGTTGAGGCAGGGGATATAGGTGAAGCTCTCGCCGCCCGCGTGCTCGAAGCTCGCGCGAATTTCTTCGTTGATCTCTTCGAGCGTCTCGAGGCAGTCGGCGGAAAAGGCCGGCGCCATCACGGCGATGGTCTTGTGCCCCGCCTCGGCCAGCCGCGCCACTTCGTCGACCGTGTAGGGCTTGAGCCATTCCTCGGGCCCGAAGACCGATTGGAAAGTGGTCACGATCCGGTCGGCCGACCAGCCCAACCGTTCGCGCAGCAGCCGCGTCGTTTTCTGGCACTGGCAATGGTAGGGATCGCCCTGGGTCAGGTAGCGTTCCGGCATGCCGTGGTAGGAACAGACGAGCCGGTCGGGCGCCTCGGCCTCGGTCGGGTAGACGCGCTCGACCGATTGCGCCAGCGCCTCGATATAGCTCTCGCGGTCGTAATAGGCGGGCACCGTGCGCACGGCGGGTTGCCAGGTCTGCTGCATCAGCGCGCGAAAGAACTGGTCGTTCGCCGTTGCGGTCGTCGGCGCGGAATATTGCGGGTAGAGCGGAAAGAACACGATCCGGTCGCAACCCGCTTTCACCATCTCGTCGAGCTTCGCCGCGGTCGAGGGGTTGCCGTAGCGCATGGCGAAATCGACCATCACGCTGTCGCCGAACAGCACCTGGAGCCTGTCGCGCAGCGCATCGGCCTGGGCGCGGGTGATCGTGATCAGCGGCCCCTCGTTACGTTCGGTGTTCCAGACCTTCTTGTAATTCGCGCCGGATTTGAACGGGCGGATCGTCAGGATCGGCCCCTGCAGGATCGGCTGCCATTTCCAGTTCGGGTAGTCGATCACCCGCTTGTCGGAGAGAAACTCATTGAGATAGCGCCGCATCGACCAGTAATCGGTCCCGTCCGGGGTGCCGAGATTGGCGATCAGCACGCCCAGTTTCGCGGACGGCACCTTGGGGTGGTCGGCGGGCATATGTGTGGTGTCGCGCATGGTCTGGCTCTCCTCGTCCGGGCTGATCTGGTGATACCCTGCTGCCGGATACGGTCAATTGGGCAAATCGGATTTGCCCTGGCCCGGCGTCGCCTGCCCGAGCACATCTGCGAGCCGGGCGCTGGCCGAGCCGCGTTTGAGCGGTTTCTGCTGGCTCTCGTGCGGCGCCCAGCCGGTGAGGAAAACCATCTCGAACGTTGCCGGAATCCGCCCGTTTTCGCCGAATGCTTCGGCATATTTCCGGTCCGCGGCGGCAAACAGCGTGCGGGTCGTGTACCCGGCCCGTTGCGCAAGCGCATTGCCCTCGCCCATTGCGCGCAGATCGCGCATGAGCGCGAAGAGATCGCGGTAAGTCACCTTGCGGAGCGCGCTGTCGGCCACCGGAAGCGCAAGCCCCGCCATCTGCAGCATCGACCCGAGATCGCGGATCTCGGCCATCGGCAAGACCCGGGGGCTGAGTCCGCCGGTGAGTTCGCTCTCCGTCTCGGCGAGCACGGCGCGCAGCTCGGCGAGGGTCTGGCCGGCATAGCTCACGCCCAGAAACATCCCATCGGGCACCAGCGCCTGGCCGCATTGAAAAAGCTGGGTCACTGGGTCGTCGGCCCAGTGCAGCGACAGCCCGTGGATGACGAGATCATGCGCGCCGGGTTCTAGAGCCAGCACGGGATCGTCGGGCACGATGGTGGCTTCGGGAAAATAGCTGCGCCACAGATCGGGAAAACCGGTCACCACTGCGGGTTTCGTAAACCGCCTGTTAACCATTTCCAGACGATCCTTCACCTCGTCGGCCGCGGCATGTTGCAGGAACATGCCGTCGTCTCGGGCCCGGGCGCGGATCCGGGCAAGGCGGGAGCGGTCGACGAGATCGGTCATCCGGCCGAGGTAAGACGGAGAAGCAGGAAATGCAATCGGCGCTCGCCATGCTCTACCCCGCGCAATGCGTGGGCTGCGGCGAACCGGTCGAGGATACCCATGGGCTCTGCGGCAAATGCTGGGCCGAAACCCCCTTCGTCACCGGCCATGTCTGCGACAAATGTGGCTGCCCTCTGCCCGGCGACAGCGACGGCGTGGCGGACCTCTGCGACGATTGCCTGACCATCGCGCGGCCCTGGTCGCGCGGTCGGGCGGCGCTGATCTACGACGGTCAGGGCCGCCGTTTCGTCATGGGGATCAAGTATTACGACCGGCTCGATCTCGTGCCGGCGGCCTCGGGCTGGATGGCGCGCGCCGCGCGGCCCTTTCTCACCCCGGATCTGCTGGTCGTGCCGGTGCCCGCGCATTGGACCCGCGTGTTCAAACGCCGCTACAATCAGGCGGCCGAGCTTGCGCGCGGCGTTGCGCGGCAAGCGGGGCTCGACGTCGCGCCCACCGCGCTGCTGCGCCCTACCCGCACGCCGAAACAGGACCGCAAGACGCGCGAGGAACGGTTCGCGAATCTCGCGGGAAAAATCGTGCCGCACCCGAAACATGGGGCTGCGCTCAAAGGTCGCCGGATCCTGCTGGTGGACGATGTCCTCACCTCCGGCGCCACGCTCGCGGCCGCGGCCGAAGCCTGTCACGCAGCAGGCGCCTGCGACGTTTTCGTGCTGACACTGGCACGTGCGGTCAAGGACGCCTAAGTTCTCCCCCAAACGGCGCGAGTGCTCGCGCCGGGGAGGACACAGAATGCAACCGGTCACCATCTACACCAAACCTTACTGCGGCTATTGCCATGCCGCGAAACGGCTGCTCGCGCACAAGGGCGTCGACTTCACCGAAATCGACATTTCCGGCAACCCCGAGCTGCGGCGTGAAATGATCCAGAAGGCGGGCGGACGCTCGACCGTGCCGCAGATCTGGATCGGTGAGACCCATGTCGGCGGCTTTGACGATATCGACGACCTCGAAGGACGCGGGCGGCTCGACATCCTGCTGGCGGGCTGAATGCGCGCGGGACTGATCCAGCTCAGCTCCGGGCCCGACCCGGTGGCCAATCTCGCCGTGACGCGGGGGTTTCTGCGCGAGGCCGCGGCGGCGGGGGTCGATATCGCGCTGACCCCCGAGGTCACCAACATCGTTACGGCCGACCGCGCTCACCTGGGCGCCACGGTCCGGCCCGAGGCCGAGGACCCGACGCTCGCGGCGCTCCGTCACGAGGCACGGGCGCTGGGGATCTGGCTGGTGATCGGGTCGCTCGCGCTGAAGACCGGCGACCCGGACGGGCGGTTTGCCAACCGGTCTTTCGTGGTGACGCCCACGGGGGAGATCGTCGCGCGCTACGACAAGATCCATATGTTCGACGTCGAGGTCTCGGAAACCGAGCGCTACCGCGAAAGCGCGACGTTCCGGCCCGGCGACCGCGCCGTGCTTGCCGACACGCCGCTCGGCAGGATCGGCCTCAGCGTCTGCTACGATCTGCGCTTTGCACCGCTGTACCGGCGGCTCGCGAAAGCGGGCGCGCAGATCCTGACGGTGCCGGCCGCCTTTACCCGACCCACGGGGCAGGCGCATTGGGAGGTTCTGCTGCGGGCGCGCGCGATCGAGACCGGGTCCTTCGTCCTCGCGCCCGCGCAAACCGGCGAGAATGCACCCGGCCGGGCGACCCATGGCCACAGCCTCGCGGTGGCGCCCTGGGGCGAGGTCCTGGCGGACGCGGGAACTGAGCCGGGACTCACGCTGGTTGATTTCGACCTCGCTTCAGTAGACGATGCGCGCGCACGTATCCCCGCGCTGTCCCATGATCGCGATTTCCAAGGCCCTTGATGCCCGATAGCTCCGAAAACCTGTCCGTCGCGCTGTTCAGCGAGATCTTCATGGCCGATCAACTGGCCCGGGCAGCGCTGTCCAAGGTCCTGCCCAAGGGTATGGAACTGAGCCATTTCTCGGTGCTGAACCATCTGGCGAATTCCGGCGAGGCGCGTACGCCCGCGGGGCTCGCGCGGACCTTTCACGTCACCCGGGGCGCGATGACCAACACGCTCGGAAAGCTCGAATGGGCGGGCCATGTGCATATCCATCCCGATTGGGACGACGCGCGGCGAAAATTGGTGACGATCAGCCCGGCAGGCCGCAAAGCGCGCGACGCGGCGGTTGCCTCGATCGCGCCGATCCTGGCCGAGGTCGTCAGGGAAGTGGGACCCGAAAAGGTGCGTGCCGCCCTGCCGGTGCTGCGCGCGATCCGGGCGCAATTTGACGAGGTCGATGAGCCGACCCGGGCCCCCGCAGGCAAAAACAGTCTCTAAACCGGCCGGATTGCGGCGGTCACATAGTTGACGCTCAGATCCTTGTCCGAAATCGACCAGCTCCAGGTGAGCGGGTTGAAGACATAGCCCGACTTGTCGGTCACCTCGAGCCCGGCGCGGGTGAGCAGCTCTTCGAGTTCGTCGGGGGTGATGAATTTCCACCATTCATGCGTGCCCACCGGCAGCCAGCGCATCACCCGCTCGGCGCCGAAGATCGCCATGGCATAGCTCTTGGGGTTGCGGTTGATGGTCGAGGTCAGCGTGAGCCCGCCGGGTTTGAGCAAGTTGCGGCAGGCGGTGAGATAGTCGATCGGGCTCGCCACGTGCTCGACCACCTCCATGTTGAGCACCACGTCGAAACGCTCACCGGCCTCGGCCAGCGCCTCGGCGGTGGTGAAGCGGTAGTCGATCTCCAGCCCCGATTGCTCGGCGTGGATCCGCGCGACGGGGATGTTGCGCTCGGCCGCGTCGGCGCCCACGACCTCGGCCCCGAGCCGCGCCATCGGTTCCGAAAGCAATCCGCCGCCGCAGCCGATGTCGAGCAGCCGCAACCCGGCGAAAGGCGTGGGCCCGTTCAGATCCCGCCCGTAGCGCGCCGCGATCTTGCCGGTGATGTAGGACAGACGCACCGGGTTCATCATGTGCAGCGGCTTGAACTTGCCGGTCGGGTCCCACC
>JAGRMP010000538.1:6654-9195 GCA_020441225.1 Maritimibacter sp.
CGGCCGACATCGCCTCGAACTTGGCAACTTCGGCGGGATCGACGGTGGTTTGGGCTGTGGTTTGGGCGGAGGTCATTCTGGCGTCTTTCTCGTGGCGATCAAACGGTCCGCGATATATATGGGATTTCATGGACCGTTCCTCTCGACATAATACGACTGGCGGAAAACTCTACCCCGGACGCGAACCCTTTCGACGGCATATGATGGAAGTCGGCGAAGGTCACACGCTTTACGTCGAAGAGGTGGGCAATCCGGCCGGGATTCCGGTGGTCGTGCTGCACGGCGGTCCTGGGGGCGGGTGTTCACCGGCGATGCGCCGGTTCTTCGATCCGGAGACATACCGCGCGATCCTGTTCGACCAGCGCGGCTGCGGCCGATCGCGGCCCCATGCCAGCGTGACCGACAATACCACCTGGCATCTGGTCCGCGACATCGAGCAGATCCGCGCCACCCTCGGCATCGACCGCTGGATCGTCTTCGGCGGAAGCTGGGGCGCGACACTGGCGCTGGTCTATGCCCAGGCGCATCCGACCCGCGCTGCCGCGCTGGTGCTGCGCGGGGTTTTTCTCGCCACGCAGGGCGAGCTCGACTGGTTCTACGGTGGCGGCGCGGGGCGGTTCTGGCCGGACCTCTGGGCGCGACTTTTGGAGCCTATTCCGCCTGAAGAGCGCCATGATCTGATCTCCGCCTACAACAAGCGGCTATTCTCGGGCAACCGCGCCGAAGAGGTGGTGTATGCCCGAAAATGGGCCGCCTGGGAAAACGCACTGGCCTCGATCGACAATGACGGCGCGGTGGCCGAAAGCCCCGCCGACTACGCGCTCGCCTTTTCCAAGCTGGAAAACCACTACTTCATCCACAAAGCCTTCCTTGGTCCCGGCCACCAGATCCTGGCCAACATGGACCGGATCGCGGAGGTGCCCGGCACCATCGTTCAGGGCCGCCACGACATGATCTGCCCGCCAGGCTCCGCCTGGGATCTGCACCAGGCCTGGCCGGCGAGCGAGCTGCGGCTGGTGCCGCGGGCGGGCCACGCGGTGTCGGAACCCGGTATCGCCGCGGAACTGGTGCGCACCATGGACCGGCTTGCCCAGCAAGGCCCGGCGCTGGGGCTTTAGGCGATGGCGGGACGGACGGCATTCTGGGACCGGATCGCCGAGAAATACGCCGCCTCGCCGATCTCGGATGAAGACGCTTACCGGCGCAAGCTCGCGCTCACCCAGGCGCGCATGACGCCGGAAATGCGGGCGCTGGAATTCGGCTGCGGCACCGGCGGCACGGCGCGTCTCCACGCCGACCACGTCAAATCCTACCGGGCGACGGATTTCTCCGCGGCGATGATCGAGATCGCGCGCAACAAGGGGCCGGTGCCGGAGAACCTGACGTTCGAGGTCGCGGCGTTCGATGACATGGACCTCGCCGCCGAAAGCCTCGACATGGTGCTGGGCCTGTCGATCCTGCATCTCGTGCCCGATCCGGATGCGACCATCGCCAAGGCGTACCGGGTGCTCAGGCCCGGCGGGTATTTTGTCAGCTCCACCGCCTGCATCGGGCACCTGTGGCCGCTCAAGGCCATCCTGCCGCTCGGCAAGGCCATCGGCCGACTGCCGCACATCAACTTTTTCTCCGCCGACGGGCTCAGGGCCAAGATGCGCGCGGCCGGGTTCGAGATCGAGGAAGACTGGCAGCCGAAGAAAGGCGCCGCGCTGTTTCTGATCGCGAAAAAGCCCGTCTGACGGTTTTTCTTGCAGACTCGCGCGATCCTGCCTATATGCCGTTTCAACAGCGGCGCCTCGGCTTCCACCCCCGAGGCACCACCGGAAACGCTGACGGGCCGCTGGCCCGTTTTTTTGTGCCTGAAGGCAAGCCAGACCCCATGACCGATCTTGTCGCCAAGACCTCCATCGACCAGCGTCTCGCCGCGATCACCCGCCCGGTGATCGAAGGCATGGGCTTTGAGCTCGTGCGCCTGCGCCTGATGGGCGGCAATACGCCGACGCTGCAGATCATGGCCGAGAAGCCCGAGGGCGGGATCGAGGTGGACGATCTGGCCGAGATCAACACCGCGGTGGGGGCTGTGCTCGATGTCGAGGACCCGATCACCGACAATTACACGCTCGAGGTCTCGTCCCCCGGGATCGACCGGCCGCTCACCCGGCTCAAGGATTTCGACCGCTGGGACGGCTATGTCGCCAAGATCGAGACCGAAGAGCTGATCGACGGCCGCAAACGCTTCAAGGGCGTGTTGCAGGGCACCGAGGGCGACGAAGTGCTGATCGAGATCGAGGACCAGGGCGAACCGGTGACCATCGGGCTGACCTTCGATCTGCTCGCCGACGCCAAGCTGGTGCTGACCGACGAGCTCATCACCGAAACGCTGCGCGCCCGCAAACATGCCGGCGACATCGACGAAACCAAGTTTGACGCAATCGAGTCGGACGACGACTCCGAGGAGGACTGACCCATGGCAATCACCTCTGCCAACCAGCTTGAACTTCTGCAGACCGCCGAGGCGGTGGCGCGCGAGAAGATGATCGACCC
>JAGRMP010000539.1 GCA_020441225.1 Maritimibacter sp.
TCGGCGCGCTTGCGGCGGGGAACCCGGCGGCGATCAAGCCTTCGGAACGCGCGCCCGCGACCTCGGCCCTGCTTGCGCGGCTGGTGCCGCTCTATCTCGACCCGGACGCGGTGCGGGTGATCGAGGGCGGTGCCGCGGTGGCCGAGGCGCTGCTGGCCGAGCCCTGGGGGCTCGTGTTCTTCACCGGCTCCACCCGGATCGGGCGCAAGGTGGCCGAAGCGGCGGGGCGCACGCTGAGCCCGGTGGTGCTGGAGCTCGGCGGCAAGAACCCGGCGATCGTGGCGCCGGATGCCGATATCGAGCTTGCCGCGCGGCGGATCGCCTGGGGCAAGCTGCTCAACGCCGGGCAGACCTGCGTCGCCCCCGACCATGTGCTGATCGCGCCGGGGCAGCTCGCAGCGTTCACCGCCGCCTACCGCGACGCCCTGCGCGGCATGCTGGGCAAGGACCCGCAGAAGAGCGCCGATTACGGACGGCTTGTGGACCGGGCGCAGTTCGACCGGCTGGCGGCGATGCTGAGCGAGGGCGAGATTGCGCAGGGCGGACGGACGGATGCGGACGAACTCTACATCGAGCCGACGCTGCTCACCGGCCTGCCCGAAGGCGCCGCGGCGCTGGAGGAAGAAGTGTTCGGCCCGATCCTGCCGCTCGTCGAAGTGGACGGGATCGACGCGGCACTCGCCCGGGTCAACCGGGGCGACACGCCGCTCGCGGTCTATCTGTTCTCGTCCGACAAGGCCGTGCAGGCGCGTGTGACACAGGAAACCCGGTCGGGCGCGGTGGTGCTCAACGACGTGGTGATCCACCTGTCCTCGTCCGATCTGCCCTTCGGCGGGGTCGGCGCGAGCGGGATCGGGGCCTATCACGGCAAGACCGGGTTCGACACGTTCAGCCATCTCAAACCGGTCCTGAAGAAGACCCTGTGGCCCGATCCGCGGCTGCGCTACCCGCCCTATTCCGAGCGCAAGCGGCGGTGGCTGCGGCGGATCACCTGAGGCCAGGGTCCTCGCGCGGTCCGCCCACCGGGGCACCTGGATTGCATCGGGGAAGCAGGCTGTTAGGTTGGCGGCACCTCTGCACCTCCGCAGCACCGGAAAGGCCCGTACTTCAATGCCCCAGTTCCTCATCACCGTCATGCGCCCGGACGATTTCGACGCCAGCACGGCGGTCGACGCCGACATGGGCCGCGACATCCAGGCGCTCAACGACGAGATGCGCGCGGCCGGGGTCCGGGTGTTCGTCGGCGGGCTCAAGTCGCCCGGCGAGACCAAATCGCTGGTGGCCGAGGCCGATGGCACGGTGGCGGCCCAGGACGGGCCGTTGCAGCCGTCCGGCAACCATATCGACGGGCCATGGGTGCTCGAGCTCCCCGATCTCGACACCGCGGTCGAATGGGGCCGCAAATCCGCCCGCGCCTGCCGGGCGCAGGTCGAGGTCCGGCCGTTCCACTGAGCTGGCCCGGACGCGCGGACGCCCGCCTCACGCCCGGTCGAAGAACTCGAGGATCGCGCGGTTCTGGTCGGCGAAGGTCGGGTCGGAGGCGACGCAGACCACGTTGGCGCTGTCGAAGACGATGAATTCGGCGCCCTTGATCCCGGCGGCAAGCAGGCGGCCTTCCTGCAATGGATGAATGGCACAGGCGCGGGCGTGAATGACCAGTACCGGCAGCTCGAGCGCCGCCATATCCGCGCGCGCGTCGAACCGGTCCAGGATGAGACGGGTGGCGAGCGCGTCTTCGGCGCTGGCGGCGGCGCCGAAATCCTCGACCATCCGGGTCGTCTCGGCCCCGGTCAGGCTCGGAAAGGCCGCCGAGACCCAGGCGCGGGTGAAGCCGTTGGTCGGATCGCCCCAGGCGCCGGAACGCAACATGCCGAGGAACGGGTCGAGCTCCTGGTTCTCGATCGCCGCGCCCCGGTGCGCCCGCCCCCGCGCGTAGCCGGTCTGGATCACCAGACGCCGGACCCGGCCCGGGTTGCGGGCGATGTAGCGGACCGAAACCGCGGTGTTCTGCAAGGTCGTCAGGTGGTCGAACCGGTCGAGCCCCGCCGCCTCGATCACCGCGGAGAAATCCTCCACATGCCGGTCGAGATCGGCGCCGTCGAGCTTGGATTCCGACAGCCCCGTACCGCGCGTGTCGAAGCGGATCAGCCGGTGCCGGGCGCAGAGCGCTTCGAAATGGGGCTGGAAGAACGCGCTGGTCCAGTCGCGTTCGAGATGGGTGAATTGATGGCCGGAGCGCACGAGCGGCGGTCCCTCGCCGCTGGACGACCAGGCGATGAGGGCGCCGTCGCGCGAGGTGGTGTAGCGGATGGTCTGGCTCCGGGGCGCGGGAAGGTCGTGCACTTCCGCCGGCGCATCCTCCTCGCGGGTCGTGGGCGCGACCAGTTCGAAGCCGCGTCGGGGCACGGTGCGGATCACCGCCTGCGCCTTGCCGGTGTCGCCCACCGCGGTGCGCGCGGCATTGATCCGGCCGCTGATCGTCGCTTCTGAGACGATCCGCCCGTCCCAGACCCGGGCGACGAGCGCGTCCTTGGTCACCAGCTGGCCGGCGTTTTCCGCGAGCAGGCACAGAAGGTCGAAGACCTGCGGTTCGACCGGCACCGGCGTGCCTGCGCGGGTGAGCGTGTAGGCCCCCGCGTCGAGCACGCAGTCTGAAAATCGGTACCGCATGGATACGTCCTGTTCGCCTGATCCCGAGAGCCTGCGGGCAAAACGAAGGCAAATCAAGGGAATCGCAAGCCCTTCGCAAGGGCTTCTCAAGGGTCTCTTCAAGCGCGGCGGGGCGCGGCCGGGCAGATTGGGAGCATCAGACAGGAGACCGCGAGATGACCGAACAGACAGATATCAGGACCCGCGCCGACGGCAGCATCGACACCGCCCATTACATGGCCCGCGGCCGCGAGATGCGCAGCCTGGCCGTCTGGGCCGTTCTCGAAAAGCTGCGTCCGCAGCCGCGGATGGCACGCAGGACCGCCGCGAAAACGCCCCCCCTGCCCCGGTCGCTGCCGGTCGCGCACAGGCCCGCGTGACGCACCGGGGCGCGGCCGGCGCGGCGCCGGGCTCAGGTCTCGACGTCGATATGGACGCCGGCGGTTTCGGTCACCTCGACCGCAGCGCCGCCGTCGCGGTCCATCACGAAGGGGCCGCCGATCTTGCCGAAGGGGGTGACGATCACCCAGCGCCCTTCGACCCGGTTGCCCCTGGCGTTGATGTGACCGAGATACTGGACCGGGTATTCGCCGTTCGGCGGCACGCCGACATAGGTCTTGCGGAACCGCACTTCCTTGCCGGTCCGGGTGCCGTTGATCTCGGCATCGAGCGCCTCAGCGAAGCCGGGGGCGAAGCTGTTGGGCTCCTGCGACGTGCCCCAGACGGCGCCCGCGACGTCGAACAGCGAGGCGTTGAACGGCACTGCCTCCTGGTCTTCGTTGTCATAATCGTAGACGCCGGTCCAATGTCCCCCGAGCGACGTGCCGCGTGACTGCATATTCCGAACCCCCGAACCCCTGGCTCCCGATACAAAGACGGCCCCGGTTACCCGGGGCCGCCAATTGTGTCACATGCCTGTCGGCACCGGTCACTCGCCCTTGAGGGCCGCGCCGAGGATGTCGCCGAGCGACGCGCCCGAGTCGGACGAACCGTACTGCTGCACGGCTTCCTTCTCTTCGGCGATCTCGCGGGCCTTGATCGACAGACCCAGACGGCGCGATTTCGAATCCACGTTGGTCACACGGACGTCGACATGGTCGCCGATCTGGAAGCGCTCGGGGCGCTGTTCGGCCCGGTCGCGCGAGAGGTCGGAGCGGCGGATGAACGACTTCATGCCCTCGTATTCGACCTCGATGCCGCCGTCCTCGATCGCCGTCACGGTGACGGTGATGATCTGGCCGCGCTTCACGCCGCCCACGGCTTCGGCGAACGGATCGCCGCCCAGCGCCTTGATCGACAGCGAGATGCGCTCCTTGTCGGTATCGACTTCGGAGACCACCGCCTGGACGATGTCGCCCTTCTTGTACTGCTGGATCGCCTCTTCGCCGCGCTGATCCCAGCTCAGGTCGGAGAGGTGCACCATGCCGT
>JAGRMP010000062.1:0-4377 GCA_020441225.1 Maritimibacter sp.
TGCAATCCGCGCGTCTCGGCGGCCTGGTTCAGACAATGCACATGATCGACATTCCCTGACCTGTGGATCAGGGCGAACGGTCCCTCAACGGGACGTCTCCGCAGACTCGTGTCGCTTGCCAGCCGCGGAAACCGGATGGACAGCAGCCGTCTTGCCATTCCAATGCACAGTCCAGGTTCCCAATGTTCCCTTTTTGTTCTTACTAAGGGCCCATTGATGCAGAGTCGAGTCCCGTCGTTCCGACGCAATCGGTGCACAATGCCAGCGTGTCTCCGCAGCGTTGCTGCCCTGGCCCTCACGGATCAGCATGAGTCCGGTGGTTCGACCGGCTTCCGCGGCCAGCTGCAGGCGTCGCCCGGCGATCAGGGAGAGGGGCTTTTCCGGCTCCGCGATCACCAGTCCGACGCCTTCAGAGCGCAGCGCTTCCTCGGTGGCCCAGAGCAGGTCGGTCTCGTTCGCGGGACGGATGAGATGCAGCCGCTCCCCGACGCCTTCGGGCAGACCCCGGAGCATCGGCTGATGCGGGGCATGCCCGGGAATGATCCAGATCAGGGCCTCGGTATGTCGGGCGGCTTGCAGCAGGGCGAAGCTGCGCCGGCCTGGACCTTCGGCCTCATGGACCCGGTGCCGGGCCAGGGCAAAGAGCTCGCTCGGAGCCGGATCAAACCGCATCCTCGCGTACCCCCTCGGCAACGATCTTCAGCATCCCGTCCGGCAGGGGGCGCTGGAGCTTCAGGGCCTCCTCGGCCGGCGCGGTCAGCCAGTGCCGCCATTCCTCGGGCTGCGTGAGGATGACGGGCATGGCTTTGGTGTGGATCGGCGCCACCTCGGCATTGGGCGGGCAGGTCAGGAAACCGAAGATCTCCGCTGTCACCTCGCCTTCCTTCAGCTTGCGCACCGAAGTCCATGTCGTTCGCAGCCCGGCGAAGAAGGCGAGCGGCCGATCCTCGTCCAAAGCGAACCAAACCGGCGAATTGCGCGGCGCACCCCGGCGCCCGTCGATTTCCGAAAAGCTGGTGAAGGGCACGAGGCAGCGATGTTCGACACCGAGCCAGCGCCGCCAATGGGGAGAGCCGACATTGCGGATATTGGTGACACCCTTATCGGTGCGCTTGCCTTCGAGAAACTTGGCAGGGGTCGGCATGCCCCAGCGGGCCATTGCCAGCTGCCATGCTGCGCTTTCGCCATGTCGAATGATCGGTGCCGGATAATCGGGCCAGATGCCAGGTTGAGGCGGCAGGTTCCCGGCGCTGTCTACAAGTTCCTCGTCCCCCTCGACCATGTCGTCGAACAGGTGGCGCATCGCCTCCTGGCTCTTGGTTTGGGAATAGAGATTGCACATCTGGGGTACGCTCGGGAATCGAAACAAGGTCTAGATCGAGAACAATGCCAGAACAGGCGCCGGCTGGAAAGTGCGGCCGGGCGTGACTTGCGCGGCGTTGAAAGGTGAAAAGCGCAGAGTTGGCCGCGAACAGGCAGTGGATTTGCACCTTGGACACTCCCAGAACGGTCGGAGATTCAGCTACAAAACCGATATCGTCACAGAGTCTCTCGAGGGCGGCGAGCATCAAGATTTCTCGTCAGAAGGCCGATCGCAGTGTCGATATGCGTCCGGCCGGAAGAGCATGCCGTCCGAGTTCATACCATGATGGTACATCTCAGATCATCGAAAGCGGCGAGCACCATGTTGTGGCTCTCGATCAGCTACTCTTCGGGCAATAGATCGAATGCGCCGCGGTCGTTTTCTATCATCACTCTTGCTCGCGAGTTTGTCTCGTCACAACCAACCAACGCCCTCTGAAAGGCTCCCGACGTGGCCGCGATCTAAAACACCGACGGACTCAGCGGTCGATCAGGAGTTCGTCCAGATCCTTGCCCGATTCCAGATGTTCCTTGACCCATGCTGGCTGGCGCCCGCGTCCGCTCCAGGTCTTGGCCGGGTTTCCCGGGTGCTTATACTTGGCCGGCGCCTGCGTATGGGATCGTTTCGATGGCATCGCGCCGGTCAGCTCGGAAAGGGAGTATCCTTTCTCGCGCGCAACCGCTTCGATGGCATCGAGCGCTTCCTTGCGTTTTCGGACCTCGAACTGCGCAATGGCTTTTGCGACGTCCTTCTGGAGCGTCTTGAGTGCGTCCAGACTGAGCTTCTCAAGGTTGATTTTGGTCATACTGTTCCTCTGAACGCCGATGTCCCGGTGAGCCTTTTGGAAGGGTCCAAGGCAGGCCACAATGTTCCCAAGACTATGCTCGGGCATGTGCTGCTGCAAGTTGTGACCGGCCGCTGATCGCCGTGATGTCGTCCAACCTGCGCTCCTTCGACACCGAATTCTGAAAACGTGGTGGTGGTGAACCTGGCGCGGTTCGGCCTCGACTGGTTGCGTGAAATTCCTGGCCAGGATCTTCGACAGCTATCGACCCCCGGGCATGGGAAAGTGAAAGCGGACTTTGGATTTTGTCGGATCCGGAGAATGCGGGAAAGGGGTCTGGCGGGGTTCCGGAAGGAATCACCCGCCCGCCTGGGCGGCATTGCCGGCGACCGTTCTCCGATCCCCCCACGGCTGCCGTGCGGGCCCTCAGACTTCGGAGATCATTCATGGCCAAGTCCAAGCCGAAATTCGACGCCGCGGCGTCGATCACCGACGAACTCATCGAGATCATCGACAGAGGCGTATTGCCCTGGCGCAAACCCTGGCGGGTCGGCGGCAGTTCCGTGCCGCTCAGGCACAACGGGCAACCCTACCAGGGCATCAACAACTTCCTGCTGACCATGCGCACCATGATGGCTGGTTACACCTCGCCCTACTGGATGACGTTGAAGCAGGCGAACGAACTGGACGCGAAGGTCATCAAGGGCTCGAAGTCGTCGGTTGTTGTCTACTACGGCACCTCCGAGCGGGACCGTGAAGAAGGTGCCCACGACGATGAGACGGACGCGGAAGACCCGAAGACCATCCCCTTCATGAAGTCCTATCGCGTCTTCAATGCGGAACAGATCGAGGGACTGGACGCCCGTTTCCATCCGGAACCGGCTGAGCCGCAAGCTCATCCCGAGCGTGCGCCGATCCCGCACATGCAGGCGTTCTTCGAGGCGATCGGCGCGACGGTCAGTTTTTCGGGCCGGGAAGCTTGTTACGTTCCCGCACTCGACAAGATCTACCTGCCGCCGATCGAGCTCTTCGAGAACCCACTCAATTTCTACGCCGTCTGGGGTCACGAGCTGGGTCACTGGACGAAGCCCCGGCATCGTCTGAACCGCAGCTATGGCGATGCGAAATTCGGCAACACCGCCTACGCGCGGGAGGAGGTCGTGGCTGAACTTTGCACGGTTTTCCTTGGCCAGAAGCTGGGGTTCTCCGCGCATACGCTGGAGCTGAACGCTGCTTATCTCGACAATTGGGTCCGTGTGCTTCGCTCGGACAAACGGGCGATCTTCAAGCATGCGGCGGATGCACAGCGGGCCTGCGACTACCTCGTCGCCGCGTCGGAGGCGGGGCAGGGGGAACAGGCGGCGTGAGGCCGGGAGCCGTTGGCGCGGAAACTGCGCACAAAAGAGAAAGCAGGCTTTGGGTCAGGTTGGTTTCAACCCATCCCGAAAGGACAGACCCATGAGCCATCCTGATCCCGCAGAGTTTTCCACGCCTGGCGCGACCGTTGTCGCTGCGCAGAACGATGCCTTCCGCCGGTTTGCCTGTCTCGGCATTGCCCCGGATCAACCGATCCAGGGGCGAATGCATGTGACGCGCTCCTTGATGGAGGCCGGCGATGGTTTCATGGCCGAGGCGGTGAAGGCCACCGGGGCGTTCGAGACTTTCGAGCCCGAGAACGACCCCGAGGGCTGGCACGATTTTGGGGCGGTCACGATCCGCGGCGAAACCGTGTTCTGGAAAATCGATCTCTATGAGGCCGACTCCGACTTCCGCTACGGCGCCGAGGTTCCCGACAATCCCGAGACCACGATGCGTGTCCTGACCATCATGATGGCGCACGACTGGTAGGGCAGGTTCCCCTCCTTCCTTGACACCGACAGGCCCGCTGACCCTCCGAAAGGGAAAGCGGGCCTGTTGTCCTGTTGGTTCCCGGATCCGGGGATCGGTCAGGCCGTCCGGACCTATCCGGGTGGCGCAAAACCCAGAAAAGGACTTCCCATGACACATGCCCTCAAACCCATCTCCGTCGCCATCGGCGATCTCGTCGCCCATCCCGCGAATGTGCGTAACAGGTCGCCGGAGAGCTATGCGTCCGAGAACATCGCGCATCTGAAAGCCAGCATCGCCGTGCTGGGTCTTCTTCAGCCGCTGCTCGTTCAGAAGATCGATGGCAAGTTCGGGGTGCTGGCCGGCGGCCGGCGCCATGCGGCGCTCCTGGAACTCGTCGCGG
>JAGRMP010000062.1:4513-6892 GCA_020441225.1 Maritimibacter sp.
TCGCGCGGATGATGGAGGTCGACGGGCAGACGCCGGAGACGATCGCCAAGACCTTCGGCACGACCGTCGCCGCCGTCAAAGGCCGTCTGCGCTACGGGCTCATCCATCCCGATATCCGCGCCGCGGCCCGCGCCAAGTCGATCACCCTCGACACGATGAAGGCCTTCGCGGATCATCCCAGCCAGGAGGTGCAACGCGAGGTCTTCGAGGCGCTCACCAAGGAGGACAGTTACCTGCAGGCCTATACGGTCCGCAACGCGCTGAAGTCCCGCGGCGTGCAGGTCAGCGACGATATCGGGGCCTTCGTGCGGAAGGACTACGAAGCGCGTGGCGGCGTCATCGCGGCCGATCTCCTCGAAGAGCATTCGGTGCTCGAAGACTCGGAGCTGGTCGAGACGATCCTGCTGGAGAAGCTGGCTGCCGCCGCCGAGGAGACCCGCGCGAAGATGGGCTTTGCCTGGGCGGATGCGGTGATCCGCTACGACTATTCCGCCATGGCAGATTATGGTCGGGTCTATCCCGGTCCTGTCGAGCCGGATGAGGAGGGCCAGAAGCGTCTGGACGAGATCGCCGCCGAGCTCGAGACACTCGAGCACGAGATGGAGAACGAGGACCTCGAGGATGAGGCCTACAATGATCTCTACGAACGGGTGGATGTGCTGGAGGCCGAGGCACGGGATCTGCAGGAGGCCTATGGCGCCGAGGATCTCGCGCGATCCGGCGTGATCGCCTCCTGGTCGAACGGCCAGGTGACCTTGCATGTCGGCCTCGTACGCCCCGAAGACAAGGTGGAGAGTTCCGGCAAAGTTACCGGCGGCCCAAGCGAGAAGGGCACGGCGGAGAGTGACGAGATCACTTATCCCGCTTCGCTGACCGAGGATCTCAAGACCGAACGGGCGATGGCGCTTGGCGCCGCCATGGCGATGCACCCGGAGGCCACACTCGACCTCACGCTCTTCAAGCTGGTCACCGACGTGCTGGGCCACGGTATGGGTGTCACCCACGCCATCAAGGTCGATGCACGCCAGGAATATCGCAGCCATGCGAAGATGGACGAGATCGACGGCACCTCGCTCGAACAGTTGGCCGAGGCCAATGATGCTCTCGACCTCTCCTGGGCCGATGAGGCGAAATCCCCCGCCGACCAGTTCGTCCTCTTCCGTGCCCTCGACGCGGGCGAGAAGGCCAAGCTCGTGGCCTATGCCACGGCGGCAACCACGCAGTCCTGCCTCAAACGGGATCGCCAGCGCGACAGCCTGATGCATGCCTTCGAGGTCGAGATCATGCCGGACATCCGGGCACATTGGACGCCGAACGCGGCCCTCTTCAATCGCTTCAAGAAGGCGTGGCTCCTGAAGATCCTCGGCGAGGAGCTGGGGCTCGCGCAGGAGGCGGTGACCCTGGCCTCGTCGACCAAAAAGCAAGTCGTCGAATTCTGCGACAAGCTCTTCGCGGAACCCTTCGCCACGCTGACGGATGCGCAGCGGGCGGCGGTCGCGGCCTGGTGTCCGCCGATGATGCAGACGTCGGGTGTCGAGCCGGTTGATGCCAGCGAGGCCGACGCACCCGAAGACGAAACCGAGGTCGCAGAAGCGGCCTGATCGAGCAGGCGACCCGCCCGGCATGTCCGGCGCGGGTCGCACCTCTCTCAAACTCACAGGTAAATCCCATGGCACTTCTCAGCTTCTCCGCCGCGTGCGTCGCGGCCCAGATCGCGCATGCGCGCGGCTGCTCCACCTTCCTGCCCAATTGGAACGGGCCAGTCGGCAAACCTGCCCTGATCCTGATCGTCGGCAATGGCGTCCATCTGCGCTCGAACGGGATCGATGGCACGACGACGCGGATCGTCACGACTGAACACGCCGATCCCTCGTTCGCTTTTGCCGAGGGCATCGACCCGTTTCAGGACGTTGACTGGATGGCGGCCCGGCAGGCGGCGTTTCGCGATCTGACGGGCCAGTTCTACACCGACATTCTCGATGACCTGCAGATGCTCATCGACCGCGGCCATGACACCATTCGGCTGGCGACCGACGGCCACACGATCCGCGTCTTCCTGCGCCGTGCCGCCGACTACCTGATCGGCGGGACCTATGATGTCCCCTCCGGCCTCGGTGGAACATTCCGGGTGATCCTCAGGGATGCCACCGACACCCATGCGATCGTGCAGAACCACGGCAATTGCGAGGATTTCGACGAGATGTTGCCCTACCGGGTGCCGCTCGATGCGCTCATCGAAATCGATGACCGGAGGGCGGCATAGTGGGCTGGCTCTTCTACACCGACCGCCGCGTGAAGAGCTACGCGGACGAGAAAGCGGAAATCGCCCGGCTCTGCACCTTCGAGACGGATATCCGCAAGACAGTGTTGCTCAAGGCC
>JAGRMP010000062.1:6938-7071 GCA_020441225.1 Maritimibacter sp.
GGTATGCCGCTTTGAGGCTCACGAATGTCGACGGCTCGCCGGTCGAGGATGCGACCTACGCCACCGACGACGACGGATCGATCACCTTCGGGGCCGTCTTCCTGACGCGCTACGACGATGGCTGCTGGGGCTA
>JAGRMP010000062.1:7079-7782 GCA_020441225.1 Maritimibacter sp.
AGAGCGCCGGGCCGGTGGAGTCGCGCGCGCCGCTCAGCCTTCTGGCGCTGTTGTCCGAACTGAAGAATCCCGACAGCTATGCCCATGCCTGGCGCCAGCGCTGCCGGGACTGGGCGGCAATCCCGAACTACGACGAGGGCGACAGGATCAAGCTCGCCGCGCCCGTCACGCTGACCGACGGCAGCACCTGCCAGATCGTGACCGCCACCCATTACCGACGCAGAGGGCAAAAGCGCCGCTGCTACCGCATCGAGGAAACCGGTGGGCTCGTTCGTTTGTCGAAAGCTTCTCTCGCAGGGTCGGAACTTCTCAGCTCCGCCAGGAACGACGCGAGCCCGGTCCTTGCGGAGTTCTTCTCCGGGCGGAGTGCTGACGATGCGCCCCCTTGAGATTGTGCCCTCGTATCCTGCCACTTGCAGAANNNNATTAAGAGATTCCGTATATTCTTACCAAACCAGAAAGTGGGTGGAGAGCCAGGATGAAGCAGTTTGCAGCAGGGGATCTGACCCGCAACACGGGCGATCTCTTCGAAGCGGCGACCGTGGCCCCGGTCGCGATCACGAAGCACCGTAAACCGCGCTTCGTGGTCATGTCTATGGAGCGGTTCCAGGCCCTGACGGCCGGTCGCGGATCGCAGGTGGCCCTCGATGTGGCCGACATGCCCGATGAGCTGGGCGACCTTCTCGACCGGGGCATCGAAGAG
>JAGRMP010000062.1:7920-9207 GCA_020441225.1 Maritimibacter sp.
GGTCAGCACGTCATGTTCATCGCGCCGATCACCAGCAAGGCGCCGGCTCCGGGGCGGAGGGCGCTGGAGATCCCCGAGACAGAGGCGCGGCGAGCGGGTCTTGAGAGCGACGTACCGCTCTGGGTCGTCCTGGACGAGTTGAACGCCGACATTCTCGAGATCTCCTATACGCTCGAAGAGCGGTCGCCGCGCGGATCGTTCGGTGCGGTCTTCACCGACACGATCCTGCGCGAGGTGCAGCGCCTTCGCACCGCCGGCGGGCTGAAGCTGTCGAACCGGACCTGAGTTCCGAACGCCGGCAAAACGGACGCGCCGGTCTCGCCGCCTTCGCGGCAGACCGGGGTCCGATCTCTCTGACCTGCCCACATTCCGAACGTCCAGCTGCCTCCACCTCCTGAAAGGGGAAAGTGGGCTTTCTGTCCTGTCAGACCCGCAACCTGACTGGAAGGACAGACGACATGGCCAATCAATGCCCCAACCACGGACCCGATATCCCATCACAAGCCCACCTCCGGGAGGCCTTGTCGCAGATCGCCAGGGAGATCCAAGACCAGCCCCTCAGAAGCTCGTCGCTGGCGCGGATCATGCGCGAGACGTTCGGCGGCGGCGATTCTGGCGGCGCATGGGACTGGCGCATGGCCTATGACGTGATGCAGGCCGCCGCGGTCATGCTGGTTGTGCAGGGCGCTGGCCAGGATACGTTCACAACGGCCAGGCTGCTCGCCTCGCGGCTCCTGACCGAGACGCGGCGTTCTGAACAGCAAATCCGCCTGCAGCAATTCTCCACCCCGCTGCCCTATGCGGTGCTGGTCACGCGTGCCGCTGCCATCCGCCCCGGCGATACGATCCTCGAACCCTCGGCGGGCACCGGCACGCTGGCCGGTTTTGCCCTACGTGCGGGCGGCAAACCGATGCTCAACGAGATCGATCCCTTCCGTCGGGCGCTTCTCGAAGCGGTGTTCGGGAGCGAGGTGACCGATTTCGACGCCGAGCATATCGACGATCTCTTGACTGTGCCCGATCTTCCGGGCGTCATCGTGATGAACCCGCCCTTTGCCTCCTCGGTCGATCGGTCGCGAGACAAACACATCGCGGCGAAGCACCTCGTCTCGGCCGCCAAGCGCCTCGCGCCCGGCGGGCGTCTCGTGGCGATCATGCCGATGGGATTCACACCGGAGCGGGACGCGGCGCATTGGGTTCGAGCCTCGGCCATTGCAAGACCGCGCCTCGCGCTCACGATCCCCGGCCATGTGTACCGCAAGCTCGGCACCACGGTGGAAACCCAGC
>JAGRMP010000062.1:9220-11059 GCA_020441225.1 Maritimibacter sp.
GACAAGGTGCAGGAGGAGGTCGAATGCGTCCGCGCGGCTGCCTGCGATCTGGATGCGGCGCGGCAAATCGTCGATGATGTCGCCGCGACCCGAGCCGCCACTCCTACTATCCAGGCCACTGCGCAGGCACGGCGTGGGTCGCGCCGGGTCGGTCTCCCTATTGCACGCGAGCGCCCAATCGCCCAGGCGGCGAATGCCAAACCCAAATCGCATGCCGCCATCCCGCTGGCCTTCACCGTCCTCGACACCCCACGCGAGAACACCCCCGTTTCAGACTCTATGCCCGCTACCGCCCCCAGCGGATCGAGATCACGGGCGCGCGGGAACATCCGACCCCGCTCGTCGAGAGCATCGCCATGGCTTCGGTCGCCCCTCCGGCCCCCTCGCGCGAAGCCGCCGCCGATCTGCGCCTGCCCGGACGTCTGATCGAGGAGGGGCATCTCTCGGAGGCGCAGCTCGAGACAATCCTGATGGCGAGCGATGCCCACGCCCGCGACCTGCCGGGGCGGTTTACCATCGACGAGGATCAGACCCGGATGACCCGCGCCGACGATGATCCGGAAGCGCAGGCCTACCGCCTCGGCTATTTCCTCGGCGACGGCACCGGCTGCGGCAAGGGAAGGGAATGCGCGGGGCTCATCCTGGTCAATTGGCTCGCGGGCCGACGCAAGGCGGTTTGGATTTCGAAGTCCGCCACGCTCATCGAAGACGCCATTCGCGACTGGACCGACCTCGGCGGCTCGCCCGCCGACATCCAGCCGCTCTCGAAATGGAAGCCAGATCAACCCATTCTGATGGGTGACGGCATCCTCTTCGTGACCTATGCAACGCTGCGCTCTGCCGGCAAATGCGGCACGACCCGGTTGAGCCAGGTCCTGGCCTGGATGGGCGACGGGTTCGACGGCGTGCTGGCCTTCGACGAGGCCCATGCCATGCAGAACGCCGCCGGGTCCGACGAGGGCAGGGGGAGCAAGCCCTCCCAGCAGGGCCTCGCCGGGCTGCGCCTGCAGCTGGCCGCGCCGCGTTCCCGGGTCTTCTATGTATCGGCAACCGGGGCCACCAGCGTGCAGAACCTGGCCTATGCTTCACGCCTCGGGCTTTGGGGTCAGGGACCGGAATATCCCTTCCCGAGCCGGGAGAGCTTCGTCTCCGCCATGGAAGCCGGCGGGGTTGCGGCCATGGAGGTGGTGGCGCGCGATCTGAAGACGCTCGGGTTCTACACGGCGCGGGCGCTCAGCTTCGACGGCGTGGAATATGATGTGCTCGAACATGCGCTCACTCCGGCGCAGATCGAGATCTACGACGCATTCGCGTCGGCGTTTCGAACGATCCACTTGAATCTCGAGGCGGCGCTGACCGCGACGGGCGTCAATGACGCCTCCGGCCAGACCAATGCCTCCGCCGCCAAGGCCGCGGCCAAATCGCGGTTCGAAAGTACCAAGCAGAGGTTCTTCAACCACTTGCTTCTGGGCATGAAGGCCCCGACTGTCATCCGAGCCATCGAGCAGGATGTAGCGGAGGGATATGCCTGTGTCATCCAGGTGGTCTCCACAGGCGAAAGCCTTTTGAAGCGCCGGCTGGAGGCGATGGATCCGGAAGATGATCTCGCGGAGGGTGCCTTGACACCTCGGGACTATGTTCTCAGCTACCTTGAGCAGGCCTTCCCGATCCATGCCCAGAAACTCGTCGAGATCGACGGGAATGTCGTGGCCGAACCGCTCCGGGATGCGAATGGCGCCCCGGTCGTCTCACGCGAGGCCGAGGCCTTGCGCGATGCGGCGATGATGGAACTGATGGCCCTGGCGCCGATCCCGGCGGCGCTCGATCAGATCCTCTGGG
>JAGRMP010000062.1:11067-11488 GCA_020441225.1 Maritimibacter sp.
ACGAGGCCGTGGCCGAGGTGACGGGACGCTCCATCCGTCCCCTGAAATCCAGCGACGGTGCTCTCTTCATCGAGAAGCGCAGCGCGAGCAGCAATTCCTCGGAAACCCGCGCCTTCATGGATGGGGAGAAGGACATCCTGATCTTTTCGGATGCCGGCGGGACGGGCCGCTCCTATCACGCCGCCCAATCGGCGAAGAACCAGAAGCGGCGGCGGCACTACCTGCTGGAGCCCGGCTGGCGGGCCGATGCCGCGATCCAGGGGCTCGGCCGCACGCATCGTTCGGCTCAAGTGTCAGCGCCGTTCTTCCGTGTTTGCACCTCGGATGTTCATGGTGAGAAACGCTTCACCTCCACGATCGCCCGGCGGCTCGATCAGCTCGGCGCCCTCACCAAGGGCCAGCGCGAGACCGGCTCGCAGGG
>JAGRMP010000062.1:11510-12227 GCA_020441225.1 Maritimibacter sp.
AGGACAATCTCGAAAGCCCGATCGCGCGGGCGGCGCTGCGGGAATATTATGCCGATCTGGCCGCCGGGCGCGCCGGGGCGATGAGCTACGAGCGGTTCACCGACTGGACCGCCTTGCGGCTGATCGACCAGGACGGCGTGCTGCTGGAAGAGCTTCCGCCGATCCAGCGCTTCCTCAACCGGGTTCTCGCGCTGCCGATTCACATGCAGAACGCGCTCTTCGCCGAGTTCATGAGCCGGATCGCCGATCAGACCGAGCGGGCTCGCGCCGCCGGCACGCTCGATCTCGGCGTCGAGACGCTGCATGGCGAGAGGATCGAGCAGGTCTCGGCGGAAGATCTCTGGACCTGCCCGCATTCCGGGGCGGTGACACGCATCATCGGGCTCGAGGTGACGGATCCCGTTCAGGTCCTCTCGGCAGAAGAGGCTTTGGATCGGAACCCGGACAAGCTGCCCATGATCAATCGCGCCTCCGGGCGCGCGGTGCTGATCTCGTCGCGTCCCATGCAGATGTATGACGAGGAGATTGTCACGCTGATGCGCAAGGTGACCCGGCCGAGCGGGTCGAATTATGTCGAGGAAGGGAAATTCCGGGCCTCCGCATGGGAGGAGATCGAAAGGCCCGAGTTTCTCCGCCTCTGGGACGAGGAGGCCGACAGCCTCCCCAAAACCACCACGACAAAGCTCTATCTCCTGACCGGGCTGCTGCTGCCGATCT
>JAGRMP010000063.1:0-5874 GCA_020441225.1 Maritimibacter sp.
AACGGGTTCGCTTGCGCATCTCAGCTTGACTGTTGGTCACATCGTCCGGGCGGAAAACCGGTTCCCGCTTTTCCTGACGATGTGCACTCAAGCACCCCGAGGTGCCCTCAACCTAAGCGCCACCGCTTGCCCCTGCAAGGCGAAACCCCTAGAGGAAACGACGAGGAGAGAGCGGCCATGATGAACAGCTTCGGACATATCTTCCGCGTCACCACTTGGGGCGAAAGCCACGGGCCCGCGCTCGGCGCCACCGTCGACGGCGTGCCTCCCGGCGTGCCGCTGGAACCCGAGATGCTCCAGCACTGGCTCGACCGCCGCAAACCGGGGCAGAACAAGTTCACCACCCAGCGGCGCGAACCCGACGCGGTGAAAATCCTTTCCGGCACCTACGAGGGCCAGACCACCGGCACGCCGGTCCAGCTGATGATCGAGAACACCGACCAGCGCTCCAAGGATTACGGCGACATCGCCGAAAAGTTCCGTCCCGGCCATGCCGACATCACCTATTGGCTCAAGTACGGCATCCGCGATCCGCGTGGCGGCGGCCGGTCATCGGCCCGCGAGACTGCGGCCCGGGTGGCGGCGGGGGGGCTCGCCCGCGAAGCGCTCAGGGCGCTCGCACCTGGCATCGAGATCAAGGGCTACATGACCCGCATGGGCATCCACGAGATCGACCGCGCCCGCTTCGACTGGGACGAGATCGAGCGCAACCCGTTCTGGACCCCGGACGCCGAGGCGGCGAAGACCTGGGAGAGCTATCTCGACGGGTTGCGCAAGTCCGGTAGTTCCGTCGGCGCGGTGGTCGAGGTCGTCGTGCGCGGCGCGCCTGCGGGCCTCGGCGCGCCGATCTACGCCAAGCTCGACACCGATCTTGCCGCGGCGATGATGTCGATCAACGCCGTGAAAGGCGTCGAGATCGGCGAGGGCATGGCGGCGGCCATGCTCACCGGCGAAGAGAATGCCGACGAGATCCACATCAGCGACGACGGCGCCCCGGTGTTCAATTCCAACCATGCCGGCGGCATCCTCGGCGGCATCTCCACCGGGCAGGACATCGTCGTGCGTTTCGCGGTCAAGCCGACCAGCTCGATCCTGACGCCCCGCCAGACCATCACCCGCTCCGGCACCCCCGCCGAGATCGTGACCAAGGGCCGGCACGACCCCTGCGTCGGCATNCGCGGTGCCCGTGGGCGAGGCGATGGCGGCCTGCGTCATCCTCGATCATCTGCTCCTGCACCGCGCCCAGGTCGGCGACGGTCCGCGTGGCACGATCGGCTGACACGAGCGTTAACCGCGGCCGCGCGGCCGCGTCTCACGGCGGCGCGCGCCGCCGTTTCCCCCAGGACTAGTCACTGATGTTCACCGTTCTCGGCATCACCTTCCCGATCTTCGCCATGGTCGTCATCGGCTATGCGCTGGTCGCCCGCGGCCTGTTCAAACCGGAGGATATGAAGACCTTCGGCCTCTACGCGATGAACATCGCCCTGCCCGCGCTGATCTTCCACGCCGTCGCCTCGCGGCCCGTGAGCGAAGTCTTCAACCTCGCCTACATGGGCATCTACCTCGCGGGCGCCCTCATCACCATTGCGCTCGGGTTCGTCTGGTTCTCGGCCACCCAGGATCCCGCCCGCCGCGGCGTGGCGGTCATGGGCACCTCCTGTCCCAATTCCGGCTTTGTCGGCTATCCGCTAATGCTGGTGCTGTTCCCCGACCAGGCCGGGCTGATCCTCGCCTTCAACATGTTGGTGGAAAACGTGGTCATCATCCCGACCGCGCTGGTCATCATGGAGCTCGCCAAGCCCAAGGGCCAAAGCCACCCGCTGCGCCAGGTCGCCCAGGTGCTCCTCGGGGTGGCGAAACGCCCGCTGGTGATCGGCATCGCCCTCGGTCTCGTGGTCTCGATCTCGGGGCTGACCCTGCCGGGCCCGGTGGACCGCCTGGTGAGCCTGGTGTCCTCCTCGGCGGCCGCGCTTGCGCTGCTGGTCATCGGCGGGTCGCTGGTCGGCCTGCCGCTGAGGGGCAACCGGGCGCTCGCCGCCCAGATCGTCGCGGGCAAGCTCGTGGTGATGCCCGCCGCCACCGCGCTGGTGATGCTGGCGCTCGGCGCCTTCGGTATCTCGCTGCCGCACGACCTCGCGGTCGCGGTCATCCTGTCGGCCGCGGTGCCGATGTTTGCCGTCTACTCGGTCTTCGCGCAGGAAGTGGGCCACGCCGGCCTCGCCTCGCTCGCGCAGGTCTTCGCGACGGCGCTCTCCTTCGTCACGCTCAACGCGCTTTTGTTGCTCCTGACCTAGGCCATCCCCTTCGCCACCGCGAGCGCCTGATCCATCAGCGCCTTGATGTCGTCGCGCCCGGTCTGCGCCACCAGCCGGCCGATCTCGGTCCGGTCCGGCCCGATGCCGACCAGCGTCGAGCGGCGCGGAATCTGCAAGGACATCGACAGCTCCGACCGCCCATAGGTGTCCCAGTCGACCTCGATGAAGGTGAGATGCGCCTCGTAGTCCGGGTTCTCCGCCGTCAGGCTCTCGATCACCCGCCGCTGCGCCTGGCAGGTGCTGCACCAGGGGGCAAAGAAATCGACAAACAGGGTTTCGCCTGCATCAAGCCGTTCGTTGATCAGCCCGGGCACGTAGGGCACCTCGGTCAGGGCCGCCGCGAGCTGCGGCAGCAGTACGGTGGCGGGCAGGATGGTCAGGAAAGTCCGGCGTTTCATGAGAAGTCCTCCAGATCAGATGGAAACGGATAGATCGACGAGCCAGGCGGGCATGTGCGAGAGCAGCCAGGCATCGGCGGCATGGTGCAGGCGCAACAGGATCGCGAGGCCCACGAGCAGAAAGGCCCAGCCCATGAGCGGCTTGGCCAGTTCCGACAGCCCGCGCAGCTTCGAGGCGCGCAAACCATAGGCAAACGCCAGCATCAGGGTCGAAACGCCCAGGCTGAACGCCAGCATGATCGCCCCCGCATAGGCCAGGTTTTCCCCCTGCGAGGCGAGCGCAATCGCGCCGCCCAGCGTGGGCCCGATGCAGGGGCTCCAGACGGCGCCCAGCAGCAGCCCGCCCAGGAACTGGCCCCTGAGCCCCGTGCTGTCGGCCTGCATGAGCACCCCGTCCGCCCGCACCGCGACCCCGGCGGTGGCGGTGGCGAAGGCGGAGTTGAAGCGGGGCACCACGAGCACCAGGCCAAAGCCGATCATCAGCACCGCCCCCGCCCGCGCCAGCACCTCTTCGGTCAGGCCGATGGAATAACCCACCGAGGTCACGAGCAGGCCAAACCCGACGAACGACAGGCTCATCCCCGCCGCCAACGCCACCGGCCCCAGCCGCGACGCCTGCAGCGCCGTCGCCAGCACGATCGGGATCACCGGCAAGACGCAGGGGTTAATGAGCGTGAGCAGCCCGGCGGCATAGGCAAGAATGATCTCCATGCCCCAGCCATGCCGCGCCCACACACCCGCTGTCATCCTACAAGCCCGTGAACGCGGTCAACTCGCCGTCAGGCAATGTTTCAATCCGGCTCCTCGCCCTGCAAACGCGCCAGCATGTCGCGCAACAGCGGCGCCCGCCGCGGGCGAAAGCTTTCGGCGGTCGGAACCAGCTCATCGATCCGCGACACCATGAACCGGCGAAAGTCCTGGCGCAGGCAGCACCAGGCGAGCAGCCAGGGCGAGTAATCGGTGTAGACGATCCCGAGCGGCCAGATCCGCCGCCGCGTCGCCGCCCCCTCCCGGTCGGTGTAGGCGATCTCCACCGCGCGTTCCTCCCAGGCCGCCTCGCGCAGCGGTTTCATATGCACCGGCACCTCCGCCGCCGGCTCGTAGGCCCAGGACAAGAGCGCCGCATGCCGCGCCTCCTCGGCTTTGCGCGGCGGCAGGGTCGCCGTCACCTTGACCAAAGCGCGCTCGGCCGCCTCGGCCAGTTCCGCATCGCCCTGCCACTGCATCCAGCCCAGCGCCAGCACCAGCGCCTCCAGCTCGATCCGGTCGAACATCTGCGGCGGCAGGCTCGGGTCCTCGGTCAGCGTATAGCCGAACCCCGCCTCGCCATCGATCAGCGCACCGGCGGCCCTCAGCGCGCCGATGTCGCGGTACAAGGTCCGCTCCGACACGCCCGTTTCCTCCGCCAGCCGCGCGGCGGTGACCGGCGCGGGCAGGCGGCGCAGCGCATCCAACAGGCGAAAAAGACGATCGGCGCGGGCCACGAAACCTCCTGACGGTTTTTGACAGGATGGCCGGCGCAATATGCTCCCGTCAACAGCGCAATCCCGAAAGGACAGCACAATGCTCACGCTCTTCCACGCCCCCCGCTCCCGCGCCTCGCGCATCCTCGCCCTCGTCCACGAGATGGACCTGCGCGACCGGATCACGCTTCACCATGTCGAGATCCCGCGCATCGACGGAACCGGCACGCCCGACACGACCAACCCGCACCCCGACCGCAAGGTGCCAGCACTCCTCGACGGCGACACGCTCATCACCGAGACCATCGCCATCGCCCTCTACCTCACCGACATGTTCCCCGAAGCGGGCCTCGGGCCGGTGGTCGGCGACCCGCAGCGCGGGCCCTACCTCGCCTGGCTCGCCTATTACGCGGGCGTGATGGAGCCGGTCTACAACGCCCAGGTTGCGGGCGTCGGCGATCACCCGGTCTTCCGCGCCAGTTTCCGGGGTGTGCCGGAGGTCGAACAGCGGCTGACCGATGCCTTCGCCGACGGCCGGCCCTACCTGCTCGGCGACAGCCTCAGCGCCGCCGATCTCATCGTCCAGTCGCCCTACATGTGGTTCCCTGACGGCGCCCCGGCAGACCCCAAGGTCAAAGCCTGGATCGACCGCGTCGCCGCCCGGCCCTCCTATGCCTGGGTGGCCGAGATGGAAGCGGGATCCATGGCCGTCGCCTGAGAAACAGAGCCTAAACCGGCTTCTGACGCGAGATCTGCACCGCCAGAATCCCCAGAGTCACGATCGCGACCCCAACAACGTCGAGCGCCCCCAGGCGCTCGCCGAGCAACAAGGCCGCGATGCTCACCCCGAAAAACGGGTTGAGGAAATGAAAGGTCGAGGCGCGCACCGGCCCGATCCGCCCCACCAGCGCAAACCAGACCCAGGTGGCGGTGAGACCGGGGACCAGCGTGGTGTAGACAAAGGCGGCGACGAGCTGCCAGGACCAGACCACGCTGTGCTCCTCGAACACCAGCCCGAACGGCGCCAGCACCGCAGCGCCCACCAGCATCTGCAGCCCCACGACCATCAGGAGATTGCCGCCGCCAGAAGCGGTGCGCACGCTCAGCGTCGCCACCGCAAGCGCAAAGGCGGCGATAATGCAGAGCACCAGCCCGGTCATATCGACCCCGCCCGAGATCCGCGTGCCCATAATGAGGCCGACCCCGGCAAAACCCAGCACCAGCCCGCCAAAGGCCAGCGGCGTGAGCTTGTCGCGAAACACCGCCCAGCCCAGAAAGGCGACGATCAGCGGCATGGTCGAGGCGATGATCGAGGCGAACCCCGCCTCCAGCCATTGCATCGCCACGAAATTCAGACCCAAATACAGGGCATTCTGGCTGATCCCGAAGACCACCACCGAGATCCACTGCCCGCGGGTCAGCCGGATCTTCTGACCCAGCGCCGCGGCGATGGCCATGCCGATAAGGCCGGAGATCACGAAGCGCAGGGCCAGCGAAGAGATCGGCGGCGCCGCGGCGACGATGATCCGCGCCGAGGTAAAGGCCGACGACCACATGAAGGCAAAGGCCAGCCCCATCACGATTGCGCGGATATCCATCTCGTCTCCACCCCTCACCGGGACCCTGCAAATGAAAAGGGCCGCCACCCTGGCGACCCTGATCGAATGTCTGTACCGCGGCCGGCTCAGCCGTTGGCGG
>JAGRMP010000063.1:6033-10940 GCA_020441225.1 Maritimibacter sp.
CCTTGGTGATCACGCCGGTGATCGCGTCCAGAGCGGTCGAGGCCGTCTTCTTGTCCGAGCCCATTTCTTCGGCCAGAGCGGCCACGAGCTGGGTCTTGGTCATCGGTTTCGCCATGTATCTTACTCCTCAGATGTCCCGGTTCCCGGGGTTTCATTGCGGGCATTTAAATGATTGTGGTGGGGGCGCACAACAACTTGTGTGCCGAAAAAGCCGAAAAACAAGGCATTTGCCCCGGTTTTTTCGGTCTCGGACGCAGCGGAACCTCAGAGAAACGCGGTCTCGTCGAAGGATCTCAGTTTCCGGCTGTGGATACGTTCGATCGGCATGTCGCGCAGCACCTCCATCGCCCGGATCCCGATCTTGAGATGCCGCCCCACCTGGGTGGTGTAAAAGTCCGTCGCCATACCCGGCAGTTTCAACTCGCCGTGCAGCGGCTTGTCGGACACGCAGAGCAGCGTGCCGTAGGGCACCCGGAAGCGAAACCCGTTGGCGGCGATGGTCGCGCTTTCCATGTCGAGCGCGATCGCCCGCGACTGGCTCAGCCGCACCACCGGCCCGGTGTGCTCGCGCAACTCCCAGTTGCGGTTGTCAAAGCTCGCCACGGTCCCGGTCCGCATGATCTTCTTTAGGTCGTAGCCTTCGAGCTCCGTCACCTGCGCCACCGCGTTTTCCAGCGCGATCTGGATCTCGGCGAGCGGCGGGATCGGCACCCATGTGGGCAGATCGTCGTCCAGAACCTTGTCCTCGCGCAGGTACCCATGCGCCAGCACGAAATCGCCCAGCGCCTGGCTGTTGCGAAGCCCCGCGCAATGGCCGACCATCAGCCAGGCATGGGGCCTGAGCACCGCGATATGGTCGGTCGCCGTCTTCGCATTCGACGGGCCGACGCCGATGTTGACCAGGCTGATCCCCCCGCCATCCGCCCGCTTGAGGTGATAGGTCGGCATCTGCGGCAGTTTGGCGAGCTGCGGGATCTCGCCCGCCGGATCGGTCAGCTCCACGTTCCCCGGCGCCACCAGCGCGGTGTAGCCGCTCTCGGGGTCGGCCAGCACCGCCCTCGCGTAGGCTTCGAATTCCTCGAAATAGAACTGGTAGTTGGTGAACAGCACGTGGTTCTGGAAATGCTCGGGGTCGGTCGCGGTGTAATGCGACAGCCGCGCCAGCGAATAGTCGATCCGCTGGGCGGTAAAAGGCGCAAGCGGCACCGAACCGTCCTCGTGCTGAAACCCGAGCCCGTTGACGATGTCGTCGTTGGTGTTGGACAGATCCGGCACGTCGAACACGTCGCGCAGCGGAAAGCCCATCGCGCCTTCCTGCGGGATCGTCAGATCCGACCGCCCAGCAACGGCGAAATGCACCGGGATCGGCGTGGTCGACAGCCCGATCGTCACCGGCACATCGTGGTTCTGCACCAACAGGCCGATCTGCTGGATCAGGTAATGCCGAAACAGATCCGGCCGCGTCACCGAGGCGGAATAGGTCCCCGGCGCCGAGACATGGCCGAAGCTCAACCGGCTGTCGACCCGCACATGGCTCGACACATGCAGCCGGATCTCCGGGTAAAAGGCGCGATACCGCGTCTCGGGGTGGTCGGTCCGACGCGCCACTTCCGAGAAATGCCGGGTGAGGAAATCGCACGCGGTGGCGTAGAGCTCCTCCAGCCGGGTGACCGCCGCCGCAGCGTCGGTAAAGCTCTCGGGCTCCGGCGTTTCCGGCGTGACCACCGGCAGGAACAGGGGATTGACCGACATCAGGCGTCCTCGAAAAGTTCGGCGGTTTCAAACCGGGGGGCCGGCGCCGGGAAAGATCTCTTGGTCACGCGTCCGGTGCCCCGGCGCGTTGTGATATGTGAGATTTGTGCTACAGGATTCTCCATATCATGCGTGCGAACAGTGTCTATCGAAAGGTTTTTCGCCATTTTCATCGCATCATCACCGCATCGTTTTCCCGGCACAACTTGCTTCGGGGCCGCGCGCCGCACCTTGTGACATCCGCCACCCCGGCGGCGGCAGACCGGGCCGTGTTGGCCCAAGGCCGGTGTGCTGACGGAATTTTACTCATGGGTCAATACTGAAGCATCGCCGGGCGCGCGCAAGCCCGAAACACGCACGCAACGTTTCTCTGGGCTTATGTCCCCGAACATGGCCTAGTGCCGACGAGGGAGGGATGACATGCGCGATATCGACAGACAACAGCTGGCCCCGGGCCGCCGCGGGCGGTCGAACCGCAAGGCCTTCACCGCAGGACCGGGCGCATGCGCCCGGAACAAAGACGGATAGACCCCATGATCCCCACGCTCCTGTCCTTCGGCCACGGGTATTCGGCCCGCGCCTTTTCCCGCCTCGTGCTTGACCGCGGCTGGCGGGTGTTCGGCACCACCCGCTCCCCCGACAAGGCCGAGGCGCTGCGCCGGACAGGCGTCGTACCGGTGATCTGGCCCGGGTCCGACATGTCGCTCGCCCTCGCCCAGGCCACGCATCTGCTCATCTCCACCGCGCCCGACGACGACGGCGACCCGGTGCTTGCCGAGCTTGCCGGCGAGATCCTGCGCGCGGCGGAACAGCTCGAATGGGTCGGCTATCTCTCCACCACCGGGGTCTATGGCGACCACCAGGGCGGCTGGGTCGACGAGACCACGCCGCTTACCCCGGCCACGAAGCGCGGCCACCAGCGCGTCAAGGCCGAGGCGCAATGGCAGTCGCTCGCCGAAGTGTCCGGCCTGCCGCTGCACGTCTTCCGTCTCGCGGGCATCTACGGGCCCGGCCGCGGTCCCTTCGCCAAGGTCCGCCGCGGCACCGCGCGGCGCATCGTCAAGCCCGGCCAGGTCTTCAGCCGCATCCATGTCGACGACATCGCCCAGGTGCTGCTCGCGAGCGTCGACCGGCCCAACCCCGGGGCCATCTACAACGTCTGCGACGACGAGGCCGCCCCGCCGGAACAGGTCCTCGCCCATGCCGCCGATCTCCTCGGCGTCGCCCTGCCCCCCGAAGAGGATTACGCGACCGCCGAGATGACGCCGATGGCGAAGAGCTTCTATGCGGAATCGAAACGGGTGCGCAACGACCGGATCAAGGACGAGCTTGGCGTCGAACTGCTCTATCCGACCTACCGCGAAGGGCTCGCAGCCCTCCTCGCCCTCGAAACGGCAGAAGAATAGGGCGCCCTCAGGCGCCCTATCCAACCGTTACCCTTCGGTATCGTTGTACCGTTGTTCTTGTGCCGCTCAGAGCAGCCAGACCGCCGAAGCGACCGAGATGAGGAACATCAGCGGCGGCAGGAAGGAATGGTCGACCGACGAGGTCGAGGTTTGCTCGACGATCACGGTGTCTTCCATGATCGGCGGCGCGACCGACCCCGCAACCGCGGACGAGGCCGCGAGCGCGAACGCGGCACCGAGGATGAATTTTTTCATTTTGCGTTACTCCAGGTTTCGCAGTCACATAGCGGCGAATATCCCGATCTGCCCCTGAGCTGTCCAGCGACCCATCCGATTCTATCCACAATCGGGGACCAAGTGTTGCATATCCGGTGCAATATCCCGGTTTTCAGGCGCGTTTGACGTCAATCCGGGCAATTCCGAGGGCATCGAGCACCTTGGCGGCGATGTCTGCCCCGGTGAGTCCCGCGGTCCTGTACATGTCGGCCGGGCTCGCATGGTCGATGAACGTGTCGGGCAGCACCATCGACCGGTACTTGAGCCCATCGTCGAACAGCCCGTTTTCCGCCAGGAGCTGCGCCACGTGGCTGCCGAAACCGCCCACAGCGCCTTCCTCGACGGTCACCAGCACCTCGTGATCGCGCGCCAGCCCCAGGATCAGCGCTTCGTCCAGCGGTTTCATGAACCGCGCGTCGGCAATCGTCGGCGTGATCCCCTTCTGCCCGAGCAGTTCCGCCGCCTCCTGCGCATGGGCGAGCCGCGTGCCGAGCGTGAGCAGCGCCACCCGCGCGCCCTCGACCACGATCCGGCCCTTGCCGATCTCCAGCACCCTGGGCGTCTCCGGCATCTCGCAGCCCACGCCTTCGCCGCGCGGATAGCGCACCGCGCTGGGTCCATCGTTGATCGCATGCGCCGTCGCCACCATGTGGCACAGCTCCGCCTCGTCGGCGGGCGACATGATGACGAAGCCGGGCAGGTTGCCCAGATAGGTCAGATCGAAACTGCCCGCATGGGTCGCCCCGTCCTGGCCGACGAGCCCGGCCCGGTCGATCATGAACCGCACCGGCAGGCGTTGAATGGCGACGTCATGCACCACCTGGTCGTAACCGCGCTGCAAAAACGTCGAATAGATCGCGCAGAAGGGTTTCATCCCCCCCGCCGCAAGCCCGGCGCTGAACGTCACCCCGTGCTGCTCGGCAATCCCCACGTCGAACACGCGGCCCGGAAACCGGTCGGCCATGATGTTCACGCCCGTCCCGTCCGGCATCGCGGCGGTGACGGCGCAGACCTTGTCGTCCGCCTCGGCGAGCTTGGTCAGCGTCTTGCCGAACACAGAGGTGTACGACGGCGCGTTCGACGGCGACTTGTGCTGTTTGCCGGTCACCACGTCGAATTTCGCCGTCGCATGGCCCCGGTCGCGCGCGGTCTCGGCGGGGGCATAGCCCTTGCCCTTCTGGGTGATGACATGCAGCAGCACCGGCCCGGTGGCGCGGTCATGGACCTGTTTCATCACGCCCACGAGATGTTCCACGTCGTGGCCATCCAGAGGCCCGACATAGGAAAACCCGAGTTCCTCGAAGATCGTGCCGCCCACGGTCATGGTCTTCAGCACTTCCTTGGCCCGGCGCGCGCCCTCCTGGAACGGCGACGGCAGCAGGCTCACCGCGCCTTTGGCGGCGGCCTTGAGCTCCTGGAAGGATTCGGCCTCGTAGAGCCGGGTGAGATAGGTCGACAGCGCCCCCACCGGCG
>JAGRMP010000063.1:10956-11274 GCA_020441225.1 Maritimibacter sp.
GACATGTCGTTGTCGTTGAGGATCACGAACAGCCGCTTGTGCAGGTGGCCCGCGTGGTTCAGCGCCTCCCAGGCCATGCCCGCGGTCATCGCCCCGTCGCCGATCACCGCCACCGCGTCGCCCAGCGCCGGTTCGGTGGTGCCGCCCATCTCGCGGGCCATGGCAAAGCCGGTGGCCGCGCTGATCGAGGTCGAGCTGTGCCCGGCGCCGAACGGGTCATAGGGGCTTTCCGAGCGCTTGGTGAAGCCCGAGAGGCCCCCGCCCTGGCGCAGGGTGCGGATACGGTCGCGACGTCCGGTGATGATCTTGTGCGGATAG
>JAGRMP010000540.1:0-955 GCA_020441225.1 Maritimibacter sp.
TGGTCGAGGCCTGGGGCCCGCCGAACCCGCCGAGGATGACCGAGACGAACGACCGGTTCATCGCCACGCACATGATGTAGGACAGGATCGCACCCGAAGAACCCACCAGCGCACCGGTGACGATCAACAGATCGTTGCCCAGCGAGAAGCCGATGGCGGCCGCGGCCCAGCCCGAATACGAGTTGAGCATCGAGACCACGACCGGCATGTCCGCGCCGCCGATCCCCATGATCAGGTGGTAGCCGATGAAAAAGGCCAGAAGCGTCATCAGAATGAGCGCCCAGGCGCCCGCGCCCGAGATGAACAGGATCATCAACAGGATCGACAGACCGGCCGCACCGGCGTTGAGCATATGCCCGCCAGGCAGCTTGGTCGCGGTCGACGAGACCTTGCCGGCGAGCTTGCCGAAGGCGACGATCGACCCGGTAAAGGTCACCGCCCCGATGAAGACCCCGAGGAACAGCTCGCCGCGCAGGATGGTGAGCTCCACCGGCGTCTTGTGCGCGATCAGCGCCGCAAAGCCCGTGAGCGCTGCCTGCGCCTCGTGGTCCATCGCGCCCACGCGCATCATCTCGATATAGGCGTTGTAGCCGACGAAGACCGCGGCGAGGCCGACCAGCGAGTGCATCGCGGCGACCAGCTGCGGCATCTCGGTCATCTGCACCTTCTTGGCGACATACCAGCCGATGACACCGCCACCCGCGATCAGGATCGCCGAGAGCAACCACAGGCCCGAGCCCGGGCCGATCAGCGTCGCGAAGACCGCGAGCGCCATGCCGATGATCCCGTACCAGACCGCGCGTTTCGCACTTTCCTGGCCCGAGAGCCCGCCCAGCGCGAGGATGAAGAGGATGGCCGCGATGATATAGGCGGCAGTGGTGAATCCGAGTTCCATACCCCTGCTCTCCTTACGATTTCTGGAACATGGCAAGCATGCGCCGGGTGACGAGGAAGC
>JAGRMP010000540.1:960-2286 GCA_020441225.1 Maritimibacter sp.
TTGATCCCGGCCATGAAGACCGAAACGGCGGCGAGCAGGATCACCAGGAAAGACCCCGACCCGATCTGCAGCAGGGCGCCCAGGATGATGATCGAGGAGATTGCGTTGGTGATCGCCATCAACGGCGTGTGCAGCGCGTGGCTGACATTCCAGATCACCTGGAAGCCGACGAAGACCGCGAGCACGAAGACGATGAAATGCTGCATGAAGCTTGGCGGGGCGACCAGCCCCAGGAGCAGGAGCAGTACCGCGCCCACCCCGATCAACGTCGCCTGCTGGCGCGTCTGTTTCTTGAAGGCGGCAATTTCATTGGCGCGCTTTTCCTCCGCCGTCAGCACCGGCGCCGGGGGCGCTTTCGGCTTGGCCGCAATCGCCTGCACTTTCGGCGGTGGCGGCGGGAAGGTGATCTCGCCCTGGTAGGCCACGGTCGCGCCGCGGATCACGTCNNNTGTTGTGGTTGACCACGCCGTCCTTCTCGGGCGTAAGGTCGGTCATCATGTGGCGGATGTTGTTGGCGTAGAGCGTCGAGCTCTGGGTCGCCATGCGAGAGGCGAAATCGGTATAGCCGACGATGATCACGCCATTGTCGGTCACCACCTTCTCGTCCTTCACCGTGCCCTCGACGTTGCCGCCCTGTTCGGCGGCGAGGTCGACGATGACCGAGCCCGGCTTCATCGCTTCGACCATGTCCTTGAGCCAGAGCTTCGGCGCCGGACGGTTCGGAATGAGCGCTGTGGTGATGACGATGTCCATGTCGCCCGCGATCTCGCGGAACTTGGCGAGCTGGGCGTTGCGGAACTCTTCCGACTGAACGCTGGCGTAGCCGCCGGTGGCCGAGCCGTCCTGGGCCTCTTCCTCGAAGTCGAGATAGACGAATTCGGCGCCCATCGATTCGACCTGTTCGGCCACTTCCGGCCGCACGTCGAACGCGTAGGTGATCGCGCCCAGCGCCACGCTCGTGCCGATGGCGGCGAGCCCCGCGACCCCGGCGCCGACCACCAGCACTTTCGCCGGCGGCACCTTGCCCGCCGCGGTCACCTGGCCGGTAAAGAAGCGGCCGAAATTGTTGCCCGCCTCGATCACCGCGCGGTAACCGGCGATATTCGCCATCGACGAGAGCGCGTCCATCTTCTGGGCGCGGCTGATGCGCGGCACCATTTCCATCGCGATGACATTGGCGCCCTTCGATTTGGCGAGTTCCAGCCCCTCGGCATTGCCGCCGGGATTGAAGAAGGTAATCAGCGTCTTGTCCTTGGTCAGACGCTTGAGCTCCGCCTCGGTCGGGATCCGCACCTTGGCGATGACGTCGGCCTCTTTCCACAGCGC
>JAGRMP010000541.1:0-1841 GCA_020441225.1 Maritimibacter sp.
TCGCCGCCAAGCGCCGGGCCGACGCCCGGGACCGCGACGATTACCAGACCATCTGGGCCGCGCGCCCGGGCGCTGTCGCCGCCCCCACCGCGTCCCTGCATTTCGACGACGCGCTCCTCGCGGCCCTGCGCGCGCGGGGCGTGGAGACCACGCGGGTCACGCTACACGTTGGGGCAGGGACCTTCCTGCCGGTCAAGGTCGAGGACCTCGACACACACAAGATGCACGCCGAATGGGGCGAGGTGACCGAGACCGCCGCTGCCGAGATCGCGGCCACCAAAGCGGCGGGGGGACGGATCGTTCCCGTCGGCACCACCGCGCTGCGGCTGATCGAAAGCGCCGGACGGACGGGTGAGATCCTGCCCTGGACGGGCGAGACCGACATCTTCATCCGGCCGGGCTTCGATTTCCACGTCGCCGACGCGCTGATGACCAATTTCCACCTGCCGAAATCGACGCTGATGATGCTGGTCTCGGCGCTCATGGGCTTCAAGCGGATGCGCGCGGTCTATGCCCATGCCATCGCCGAACGTTACCGGTTCTTCAGCTACGGCGATGCCTCGTTGCTCCTGCCGGGCGAGGATTGAGGCGTGCGACGGCGGTGGCCGGTCAATGCTGGCCCAGATGGCAATATTGGTACCAAGGCCGGGGGCTCTGCTCCGTCACCCCGGAGGAGTGCAAACAAGTACTGGGGCGGCCAGCGGTTGCACTGAGAAACGGCGGTTGCGGCGCGCACCCCGGCTTGGCCTGCAAATGACGGCCGAGCTACGCGCCCGGACCCCCGAGGTATTTGTGGACCAAAGATGAGGATCGGGACGCGGGCGCGATCCGATGTGCGAGGTTTGTGCGAGCTCGCACGGGGTGCCAAGGCGTTGAAATATATAGTGATAGCGCTAACTACCTTGGCGCGCCAAATGCGCCGCGCACCGCGTGAGTTGCCCGTTTCACGGGCCGTCAATAGGGCGTCAGCGGTTACGGGGATCCAGGCGCGTGATAATGACGGACTCCCCGCGCATCGGGCCGGCCGTGTAGAAGTGCTCGTGATCCCAATCCGGCTCGCGGGCCATCTCCTCGGCGCATCTGGCCACGAAACGGGCGAACCGGGCCACGTCATCGGCAGACTCAAAACACAGGGAAACCTGATACAACGCGCGCAGCTCCGCGTCTTCCGCCGAACTCTCGTATCCGTAGAGTCCTACGGGTTTGATTGCTGTTTCTTCCATCACGTACGCCACATTTGATGACCCAAAACCGTCATTGCTCAGTGTGCCGTGGGGCAGGGGCCCTGCCGGCGCGCAGCGCCGGCCCCGCCCGCCGCAGGCGGCGCGCCCGCAGGGCGCGCGTCCCTCGCCCGCCGCAGGCGTGATCGCCCAAAGGGCGATCTCCCCGTCCTCAGCAACGCGCCTATTCCTCCCACCACCAGACTTCTGGCTGGAAGCCAAGATAATCGCCGTACATCGGCAGATATTCGGGGTAATGCAACTCCTTGGCATGGGCGATCCAGGAGACGTCGCGGTACCAGATCGGGATCACGTGGCGCCCGGCCGTAAGCACCCGGTCGAGCGCCTTCACCGCGGCGCGGAAATCCTCCTGGCTCTCGGCGGTCAGCATCGCGTCGATCATCCCGTCGATGGCCGGGTTGTCGACCCCCATCCAGTTGCGGCTGCCCTCGGTCGCGGCCGAACCTTCGCCCCAGTAGAGCTTCTGCTCGTTGCCCGGCGACAGCGACAGCCCGCGCTCGTAATAGGCCATGTCGAAATCGAACGCCTTGGTGCGCTCGGTATAGGCGGCCGAATCCACCGTCTCGATCTGCGGGGTGATCCCCATGCGGTCGAGCGCCG
>JAGRMP010000541.1:1923-3254 GCA_020441225.1 Maritimibacter sp.
TTCTTCATCACCCCGTCCTGCACCGTCCAGCCGGCCTCTTCCATGAGCGCAAAGGCCTTGCCGATATTCTCGCGGTTGCGCTCGGTGCCGTCGGAAACGGGCAGGGCGTAGCCTTCGAGCGCACCCGGCGGCAGATCGGCGGCAAAGGGTTCGAGGAGCGCGCGCACCTTGCCCTCGGCGGGTTCCCCGGGGCTCATGCCGAGCACCGAGTTGTCGAAATAGCTCTGGATCCGCTTGCGCTCGCCGTCGCTCAGCGTCTGGTTGATGAACTCGTAGTTGAAGGCATGGATCATCGCGTCGCGCACCCGGATGTCGGAAAACGCCGCGCCCCGCTGGTTCATCACGTAGCCCCACATGCCGGTCGGGCGTTCGTGGGGAAACTCCGAGAGCACGATGTCGCCCGAGCGCACGGCGGGGAAGTCGTATTGGGTGGCCCATTTCTGGGCGTTGAACTCGCGGTAGGTGTTGGCTTCGCCCGCCTTGAAGGCTTCGAACACCACGTCGCCGTCGCCGTAATAGTCAAACCGGATCTCGTCGAGATTGGCCTGGCCGCGCATGAAGGGCACGTCAGCGCCCCAGTAATCGGGGTTGCGCTTGAGGACGAGGTAGCGCCCGGCCTCGAAGTCGTCGATCACGTAAGGACTGGAGCCTACGGGGATGATGTCGATGCCGCTTTCCTCGAAATCGACGCCCTCCCATTGCGCCTTCTTCAGGATCGGCCGCATGCCCATGAGCAGCGCCAGCTCGCGGTCGGGCGTGTTGAAGGTGAAGCGCACCGAACGCGGGCCGGTCTGCTCCATGCTTTCGACCTTCTCCCAGGCCCCGGCATAGCGCGGGTGGCCGAGGGTGCCGACGGTCTCGTAGGACCACATCACGTCCTCGACGGTCACCGGGCTTCCGTCCGAGAACCGCGCCTCCTCGCGCAGGGTGAACTCGACCCAGCTGCGGTCCGGCGCGGTGTCGACGCTTTCGGCAAGCAACCCGTAGAGGGTGAAGGGCTCGTCGTAACTGCGGCCCATCAGGGTCTCGAACAGCATGTAGCGCAATTGCCAGGGGGCGCGGCCCTTGCGGATGACCGGATGCAGCGAATCGAAACTGCCCGATTCGGCGAAGACGATCCGCCCGCCCTTGGGCGCGTCGGGGTTGGTCTGGGGCAGGTGGGTGAAATCCGCCGGCAGCGCCGGATCGCCGTACATCGCGATCCCGTGAGCCGGGTCCGCCGTCAGCGGGGCGGTCAATGTGCTCGCAAAAAGTGCGGCAAGACCAAGAATCGTTCGGGATTGTGATAGGAGCTGGGGAATGAGTTTGGGTCGCATTTGGGCAAGGGTCCT
>JAGRMP010000542.1 GCA_020441225.1 Maritimibacter sp.
GCCACTGTCGAAGCCCCCGCCGAACCGGTCCGGCGGGGGCGGGGCCTGCTCGAATGCTGCCTCAGCCGGCAGGCGGGAAGATGCCGCTTTCGCGGGCGAGGGCGAGCTCGTCGTCGTTGAGCAGCCCGTCGGTGTCGAGGTCGACCTGTTCGAACCCGGCGGCGAGCTCGGTCTCGGGGATATCGGCGTAGAGCGTCTGCAGCTCGGCGAGCGAGACCATGCCGTCGCCGTCGGTGTCGGCGTCGAGCGCATCCTGGGCGAAGGCCGTGGTCGTGCCCGCGAGCAGGATGGCGAGGGTCGTGGCCGTGGATTTCATCTGCGGTTTCATCTGGGGGATACTCCGGGAAAGCGCGGCGTGGCGGATCGCCCCGGCCGCGGGGAAGGTATGGTCGCGCGGAGGTGTCGTGCGGGCGGGTGCGTGCGCGGTGTGGTTGGGGGTGAGGGGCAGAAGCACGCCCGGACCCCGCCCGCATTTTCCTCCGGGAGGAGAGCCCCGCCGGCGCACGGGCCGGCGGGGGTGTTGGTGCGGGGCCGATCAGGCCCGGTCGGCCTTGGGTCAGCCCTCGGTTGCGGGCATCAGCCCGGCTTCGGCGGCCGCCGCGATCTCGTCGGCGTCGAGCATGCCGTCGGCATTGGCGTCGGCGGCGGTGAACACGTCTTCGGTCAGATCGGGATAGGCCGCGGCGAATTCCTCCATCGTGACCATGCCGTCGCCATCGACGTCGGGGCCCGCCTCCTGGGCGAAGAGCGCAGGCGTGGCGGCAAGCACGAGGCCGAAGGCGACGGGGGCTGTTTTGATGAGTTTCATGGATCCTCTCCTTGGTGTCGTTGTCACAGGTTTGCGTCGTTGCGCACCGACGAGATGGCCACGCGGCGTGGCCCTGTGCAGCAGGGGGCGTGCAGAGGGGCCGAAATGGGCGCCGGTTCGCGCGTGAGCGGGGGTCGGCCTCGCGGTTTCATGCCCAAGAAACAGTCGAAATCGAACCTTGGCGGAAGGCCACCGGTCCGGCGCGGCCGGATCGGCGGGCGGGCACCGATCCGGGCGTTTCGGCGTGCCGGTCCTTTTTCCGCCGATGGGCCGCCGCGGCGCATTGCGCGGAACCGGCGTGCGTCTCGCGGCGGATCGGTTAGGATGGCCGCAAACGGGCGAGGAGGGGACAATGGGCGTGATGTTCTGGCTGCTGGAGTGGCTTGCGCTGGCTTTCGTGATGGTGCTGGGCGTGGCGCTGGCCGTGGCGGTGGTGCTCTATATCATCGACCGCAGTCAGACGGCGGATGCGGTGCGGCGCAACTATCCCGTGATCGGCCGGTTCCGCGCCCTGTTCACCAATCTCGGCGAGTTCTTCCGGCAATATTTCTTTGCCATGGACCGCGAGGAAATGCCGTTCAACCGGGCGCAGCGCGACTGGATCTACCGCGCCGCGCAGGGCAAGGACAACACGGTGGCCTTCGGCTCGACCCGGTCGCTGGGCGTGCCCGGCACGACGATCTTCATGAACGCGGCCTTTCCGCCGCTGGGCGGGCAATACGCAAAGACCGAGCCGCTGCTGATCGGCCCCGGGGCGCGGGAGCCCTATCTGGCGCCGTCATTCTTCAATATCTCGGGCATGAGTTACGGGGCGATCTCGCGGCCGGCGGTGCGCGCGCTCAGCCATGGGGCCAGGGCGGCGGGGATCTGGATGAACACCGGCGAGGGCGGGCTGTCGCCGTTTCACCTGGAGGGAGGCTGCGACATCGTCTTTCAGATCGGCACGGCCAAATACGGGGTACGGGGCCCGGACGGGTCGCTCTCGGACGAGCGGCTCAAGGAGATCGCCGCGCATCCGGAAGTGAAGATGTTCGAGATCAAGCTGAGCCAGGGGGCGAAGCCCGGCAAGGGCGGTATCCTGCCCGGCGCCAAGGTCTCGGAAGAGATTGCCGCGATCCGGGGCATCCCCGTGGGCCAGGCGAGCGAGAGCCCGAACCGGCACGAGGAGGTGGACGACTGGGGCGATCTCCTCGACATGATCGGACATGTGCGCGAGGTCACCGGCAAGCCCGTGGGCTTCAAGGTGGCGGTGGGGCGGATCGACCCGTTTGCCGATTTCTTCGACCTGATCCTGCGGCGCGGCCCGGATTGCGCGCCCGATTTCATCACCATCGACGGGGGCGAGGGCGGCACGGGGGCGGCGCCGATGCCGCTGATCGACCTCGTCGGCATGCCGGTGCGCGAGGCGCTGCCCCGGATCGTCGATCTGCGCGACCAGCGGGGGCTGCACGAGCGGATAAGGATCGTGGCGAGCGGCAAGCTGGTGAACCCCGCCGACATCGCCTGGGCGATCTGCGCCGGCGCGGATTTCGTGACCTCGGCGCGCGGTTTCATGTTCTCGCTCGGCTGCATCCAGGCCTTGAAGTGCAACCGCAACACCTGCCCGACCGGGATCACCACCCATGACCCGCGGCTGCAGAAGGGGCTGGTGCCCGAGGACAAGGCGGTGCGGGTGGCGCAGTTTGCCCGGAGCCTGATCCACGAGGTCGAGACGATTGCCCACAGCGTCGGCGTGGCGGAGCCGCGGCAGATGCGGCGGCGGCACGTGCGCATCGTCCAGCAGGACGGGCGCTCGGTGCCGATGAACGAGATCTACCCGAGCTACACGACGCGGGCGCTGCTGTAGGGCGGGGCACGTTACAAAGACCGCGCGGTCACGTGAAAAGGCGTCATTTGGTTTTCGCTGCGCGCCCGGTTAGGGGAAGGTGAGGAAAAGGAGATCCCTATGGCGTTCAAAAGCAAGCTCACCTGGGCGGATGTGACCCCGCGTGCGGCCTATCTCAACCGCCGCCAGATCATGGCGGGTGCCGCCGGGCTGGGGCTCGGGTCCATCGCAGCTTCGGTGCCGGGGCCGCTGGCCGCCGAGGTGCCGATCGACCGCGAGCCGAACACGCTCGAAGAGATCACCAATTACAACAACTACTATGAGTTCGGCACCGGCAAGGAAGACCCGGCGCGCAATGCCCATACGCTGACCACCGATCCGTGGAGCGTGACCGTGGACGGGCTGGTCGACAACCCGGGCACCTATTCCCTGGCCGAGCTCATGGAGGGCATGGAGATCGAGGAGCGGATCTACCGGTTCCGCTGTGTCGAGGCCTGGTCGATGGTGATCCCGTGGAACGGCTTCGAGCTCGGCAAGCTGCTCGACAAGCTGGGCGTGCAGGAGGGGGCCAAATACGTGGCCTTCGAGACCGCGCTGCGCCCCGACGAGATGCCGGGGGTGCGCACCCCGGTGCTGGACTGGCCCTATGTCGAGGGGCTGCGGCTCGACGAGGCGATGCATCCGCTCACGCTGATGGCGACGGGCATCTACGGCGAACCGCTCGCGAACCAGAACGGCGCGCCGATCCGGCTGGTGGTGCCGTGGAAATACGGCTTCAAGTCGATCAAGTCGATCGTGCGGATCAGCCTGGTCGCGGACGAGCCGCCGACGAGCTGGAACAAGGCCAACGCCCGCGAATACGGCTTCTATAGTAATGTGAACCCCAACGTGGACCATCCGCGCTGGAGCCAGGCGAGCGAACGGGTGATCGGCGGCGGCTTTTTCGCCCCACGCATCGATACGCTGATGTTCAACGGCTACGAGGACGAGGTTGCGCATCTCTACGATGGCATGGACCTCGCGAAGTTCTACTGATGGCCCTGGTAGATGAGATCAACGGTCGCCTGCGCAAGCTGCCCACCTGGCCGTTCTACGCGATCGGGCTGGCGATGCCGCTGTGGTACCTCTACCTCGGCTTCACCGGGGGGCTCGGGGTGGAACCGATCAAGGAGCTCGAGCATCGGCTGGGGCTGCTCGGGCTGCAGGTGCTGGTCGCGGGGCTGCTGGTCACGCCGCTCAGGCGCTTTGCCGGGCTGAACCTGCTCAAGTTCCGCCGGATGCTGGGGCTGATCGCCTTCTATCTCATAGCGACGCATCTCCTGACCTGGCTGGTGCTCGACGTGCGCAACCTCGGCGCGATCTGGGCCGATATCGTCAAGCGGCCCTATATCACCATCGGGATGGCGGCCTTCGTGCTGCTGATCCCGCTGGCGGTCACGTCCAACAACGCCTCGATCCGCAAGCTCGGCGCCAAGGGCTGGCGGCGGCTGCACATGCTGGTCTACCCGGCGGTGATCCTAGGAGCGGTGCATTTCGTGATGCTGCGCAAGGGTTGGCAGGTGGAACCGCTGGTCTATCTCGTCGCCTTCCTGCTGCTCGTGGGGCTGCGGCTGATCCCGCGGTCGGTGACGCTGCGGCGCTCGGCGCGGGCCTGAAACGGCGTGGTCGGGCGGGATCAGTCGAGCAGAGTCTGGCCGGTCGCCACATGATGCCGGCCGAGCGCGCGGCGGATCTCTTTCCGGGTGAGCGGTGGCCAGGCCGGGCCGGCATCGATGAACCCGCCCGCGCGCAGCTTGGCTTGCAGGAGCGGCAGATCCGGTTCTCCCGCGGACAGGCGCTTGCGCTTGGACCGGGCGGGCTGCCAGGTGTCGCGCAGAACGTTCAGCACGGATGGCGACGCGCCGGTGAAGCTTTCGAGATGGCGGACGATATGCGCTGTCGCGGATGACCGGCGGCGCGGGATCAGCGCGACCTGCTGGTCGGGCCGTCCGACGAAGGCGAAGAGGTGAAGCGCGGAGCCTTCGGAAGCCACCACCTGTTTCGCGGCCTTGTAGCGGGCGATCTGGGTCGGCATGTCGTGAAGCTGCGGATGAAAGATCTCGTAGCCCTGCGCGGTCAGTTCCTGCTCGATCCGATCCTCGCCGATGAGCTTGCCGCGTTTGTGGCCGAGACGGCTGCGCGAGATATAGAGCCGGTCGCCGCCGTCCGGCGCCACATGGCGGCCGAACCGGTCGTGCACGAAATCGCGGAACGCCCGGGTCCCGGCGCTGATGTCGCCGAGGCCGAAGCCCTGGCCTGGCACGATCAGCTTTTCGACCCGGGCGCTGGTCTCGACGACCCGGACGGGCAGGTCCACCCCGAGCGCCGCGAGGAAGGCCGACTGGAAGCGGTTGAGCCCGGCGTCCTGGTTGTCGCGGCGATGGATATAGAGAATGCCGTCGGGCGGGGTCTCGAGATGGTCGAGCGCCCAGAGCCGTCCGGAGCTTTCGACGATGAAATGGGCGAAGTAGCTCCACAGGACGCCGCCCCAGAGCCAGGTGCCGGGGATCTCTTCGGCGACGGCGTCGGGCGCGGGGAAGGGGCGGTTGCCACGTTTGCGCCCATGCCAGATCGCCGCCTCGGCGATGTCGGCGCCGCCCGCGTCGGTCACCCCGGAGGGGGACGACTTCCGATGCGTTTGCGGCGCCTGAACGATGGCGTCCGGCAGGGTGAGGATGCGTGTCGACCAGCCGCCCGCGGGATCGGGCGGGCCGACCGGGCGGCGGGTCCGATCTTGCGGACGGGTGCAGGTCCAGACCAGCCGGGTCGACGGGCCTTCGGACTTCTCGAACCCGGCGCGCCGCAGGATGGTCTTGCACGCCTGCATGCCTTCCTGGCCGTAGAGGTCGGGATGAAACTCGATGACCACGGCGCGGATCCCGTCGAGATCGGCGTGCCGCAGAATATCGAGCTCGCCGCCTTCGATGTCCATGATCAAGACATTTGGGCGGAACGTGTCCATGACGGTGCGGAAATCTTCGGTCGGAACCTCGACCGCACGGTTCTTGCGGCCCTGGGTCTCGGTGAGAGAGGAGCCGAGAAAGGACCGGTGCAGGTGGAACGGCACGGTCTCGGGGCGCTCGGGCGCGGCGACGAGGACGGCGTTGCGCAGCTCGATCAGCGCGTCGAGCCCGTTTTCGCGGTAGAGCGCACGGGTGTAGGGGACAAGCTCGGGATTGGCCTCGAAGGACAGGACCGCTTCGGGCCGCGCGTTCTTCGCCGCCACGGCCCCGACCAGACCGAGACCCGCGCCGAGCTCGAGCACCCGGTCGCCGGGACGCACCACGCTGAGCGCGCCGGCGATCTCTTCGCCCTCGTAGCGCCCGGCCGCGATCCGTTCGATCCGCCGGTCGGTCAGAAACGGGGATTGCGGGACGCGGACACCCTTGTACTCGGCTGCGTGAAACGTCGGGTCTGGGGTCACGGGGGCGGTCCCCTCTCTGCACTGGTAGTCTGACCGCGCGGGGTCACCCCGGGGGACCGGGGCGCAGGCGCTCGATAACAACGCGACGATGCCGCGCAATGTCGCGATCTACAAGACAATGCGGATGAGATTGCGGCACTGTTTCGACAACTCGGGGGCGTCGGCCGGAGATCGCTCTGCGCTGCGCCGCTCCCGGCCGGACGGCTGGCGCTGGACAGCGGCGGTGCAGGGCCTAGGATGCCGGCAGCAAGAGGAGGCCATCATGAAAACCCGCAAACTCGGCAAGACAGGTTTCGACGTTTCTGAGATCGGTATGGGGTGCTGGCAGCTCGGGGGCGATTTCGGTCCGATCGAGGATGCCACCAGCCAGGCGGCACTGATCGCGGCGCATGAGGCGGGGATTACCTTCTACGATACCGCCGATGTCTACGGCGGCGGGCGCTCGGAGCTGCAGGTCGGGCATTTCCTCAAAGGGCCGGGTGCGGGGAGCGTGGTGGCGACCAAGGTGGGTCGGACCGCCGAACTCTATCCGAACCGCTATAACCGGGGCGCGATTTACGACCACCTGAAAGCCTCGGCGTCGCGGCTCGGGGTCGGGCGGCTCGATCTCGTGCAGCTCCATTGCGTGCCGCCCGGGGTGCTGGAGGATGGCGCGATCTTCAACATCATGGACGAGATGGTGGACGAAGGGCTGACGGCGCATTGGGGCGCGAGCGTGGAAACCCTCGCCGAGGCGCGGGTCTGCCTGGCCCAGCCGGGCTGCGCCAGCCTGCAGATCATCTTCAACCTGTACCGGCAGAACGCGGTCTGGGAGATCTTCGACGAGGCAAAGGAAAAGAACGTAGGCATCATCGTCCGGCTGCCGCTGGCCTCGGGGATGCTGACCGGCAAGTTTTCCAAGGGGCAGCGCTTCGCGGAAACCGATCACCGCAACTTCAACGCCGATGGCGCGGCGTTTTCGGTGGGCGAGACCTTTTCCGGGATCGAGCTCAACAAGGGGATCGACGCGCTGGAGCTGATCAAGCCGCTGGTGCCCGCGGGGATGACGCTCGCCGATTTCGCGCTGCGCTGGATCCTCGACCATGACGCGGTGAGTTCGGTGATCGCCGGGGTCTCGCGTCCCGAGCAGGCGGTGCGCAACGCCGCGGCCTCGGACCTCGCGCCCTTGGGGCCGGATGTGCATGCCGAGCTGCGCCGGATCTACGAAGCCG
>JAGRMP010000543.1:0-6030 GCA_020441225.1 Maritimibacter sp.
ACGACGCCTCGCATTACGCGATCCGTGGCCGCGTGTTCGACCCCTGGGGCAGCGCGCGCAGCAACGAGTTCCGGGTCAACCTTGTCACCACCTACGGCCAGTCGCAGCCCGAGGTGCTGGCGCTTGCGGACGGCCGGTTCATCGTCGCCTTCAGCGATACCTCAAGCGGGCTGGAAACCGGCGGCGACGATACCGAGTACGGGGCGATCCGGGCGCGGATCTTCAACCCGGACGGCAGCCCCGACAGCGCCGAGTTTCTCGTCAACGTCACCACGACCGGGCACCAGAACGAACCGCAGATGGCGCAGCTCGCCGATGGAAGGGTGGTCTTCACCTGGACCGATTACTCCTACGGCGTCGAAACCGGGGGCGACGATCCGTCGAACGGCGCGATCCGGGCGCGCATCCTCGATCCGCGCGAGACCGGCGTCACGTGGCTCGGGACCGCCGGCGACGACGATTTCATCGGCACCGCCTGGAACGACAAACTCATCGCCGCAGACGGCCATGATTTTGTCCAGGGCGGGGGCGGCAATGACCGGCTGATCGGCAAGCTCGGCAATGACAGCCTCGACGGCGGAACCGGCGACGATCTGTTGAAGGGCAATGCCGGCAACGACGTTCTGCGCGGCGGCGGCGGGGTCGACAAACTGCTCGGCGGCAAGAACGACGATCGCCTGTATGGCGGCACTTCGGACGACCAGATCAACGGCGATCAGGGCGCTGACATGGTCTGCGGCGAATGGGGCGACGACACGGTCGCCGGCGGCTCCGGCCGCGATACGGTGCTCGGCGGCGACGGCAACGACATTGTCCGCGGCGGCGGCGGCAGCGATACCCTGGTCGGAGGCGCGGGGGCCGACCTTCTGACAGGCGGGAAGCGGGTTGACACCTTCGTCTTCCGCGCGGTCGAGGAAAGCCCGGCCGGTAGAAAAAACCGCGATATCATCACCGATTTCAAAGGCGGGGTGGACCAGATCAACCTCTCCGCCCTGGATGCCGATCCCGGTACCCCCGGCAACGACCCGCTGCGCTTCCTCGACCTTGGCGATTTCACCGGCACGGCGGGTGAGTTTCGCTACAGCCACAATGAAAAGCGCAGCGTGATCCGGATCGACCTCGATGGCGACGCCAGGACCGACATGGAGATCGAACTGACCGGTTGGCACCGGCTCGATCCCGACGATTTCATCTTGTAACGCGCGGAAAGCCGCGACCGCGCTCAATGGACGGTGCTCAGGGGGCGCGCCGGGGAGGGTTTCGCCGGTCCGCATCCGCTGCCGATGCTGTTCGGGGCGTGCCCACCTGACATCGCCTGCGGCCGGCGCGCCGTCCGCGCACCGATCGGACCCGGTCCGAAGCGCGCGCCCGGACCGTCAGCGGTCGCAGCGCCCGCGGCCACCGGGCCGCGCCGGATGATGACCCGGTCATGCGCCCAGCACCTGAGCGACCCAGGCCGGCACCACCTCGGTCGCGGGACCAAGGCGCACGGCGTCGAAAGCGCCGGCGGTGTCGGACGGGGTGAGGTTGATCTCGAGCGTCGGGATCCCCCGCGCCCGCGCCTCCGCGACGAAGCCCGCCGCCGGGTAAACGCTGCCCGAAGTGCCGATGGCCACGAAAAGCTCCGCCTCTGACAGCGCGGCGACAATCCGCTCCATGTGGTAGGGCAGCTCGCCAAACCAGACCACGTCGGGCCGGGTGGCGCACGCGCCGCAGGCCGGGCAGGGGTCCTGCGCCCGCATCTCGGGCGGCGCGTCCCAGCGCGCGCCGCAGGCGGCACAGAGCGCCCGCGAAAGCTCGCCGTGCATGTGGATCACCTGCGGCGCCCCACCGGCCTCGTGCAACGCGTCGATGTTCTGGGTGACCAGGGTCACGGTGCCAGGCCGCTCGCGCATCAGCCGGCCCAGCGCCGCGTGCGCCGCGTTCGGCCGCGCCACAGCGGCGTTGGCGCGCCTTGCGTTGTAGAAGGCGTGGACCTTGTCCGGGTCGCGCGCGAAACCCTCGGGCGTCGCCACCTCGCCGATATCGTAGCGCGCCCAGATCCCGCCTGTGTCGCGAAAGGTGCCAAGACCGCTTTCGGCGGAGATACCAGCGCCGGTGAGGATGACGATGTTCATCGCCCGAGCCTGCCCGGTTGACAGCCCCGCGTCCAGTCCGCAGGCTTTGCCCATGATGCTCAAACGCGCCCTCAATCCGATGCCAGAGGACATTGCGGCCCGGCTCGACGCCGGCGGCCTGCGCGCCGCCTACGACGCCCGTCCGCCGTACCAACGCAATGATTACCTCGGCTGGATCGCCCGGGCGAAACGGGCCGAAACGCGGGAGAAACGCCTCGCCCAGATGCTCGAAGAGCTCGAAGGCGGCACCCGCTACATGAAGATGCCCTGGTCGCCCCGGAGCTGAATGGCCGCGGCGGCAGGCGGGGGAATTGACCCGTTCGCCCCGGTTCCGAGAGGCTGGTGGGGCATGGGAAATGGGAGGCGAAGATGAAAACCCCCTGGCATATCTGGCTGATCGGCGCGCTGTCGCTACTGTGGAACGCGGGCGGCGCGTTCGACTATGTCATGTCTCAGTACGCGCCCGAGACCTACCTGGCCGCGGCGACGCCCGAACAGCAGGCCTATTACGCGGGGATCCCGGCCTGGGCGACGGTGTTCTGGGCGCTCGGGGTCTGGGGGGCGGTGGCGGGCTCGCTGTTGCTGCTCGCCCGCTCGCGCTTCGCCGCGCTCGCCTTCGGCATCTCGCTCATCGGGCTGATGGCCAACACGACGCGGCTGTTCGCGACCGCGGGTGCCGGGGCTGTCGATCTGCTCGGCAAGGGCAACCTCGCGTTCACCGCGGTGTTGATCGTCGTCGCGCTGGGGCTGTGGCTCTATGCCCGGGCGATGGCGCGCATGGGCGTGCTGCGCTGAGGCCGATCACCGGCCGATCACCGGCAGGGGAACGCAAAAGGCGCGCCCGCCTGCTCGCGCTCGGACCGTCCGCGCGGGTGGCGGTCGCTTTGTCAAACCTGCCTACTCCCCTAGGGGAGTAGACCATTTGGGGTGTCGGTAAGTCTCTGTTATAGAAAGTGAAAAGGGGCGCGCCCCTTTTCAGGAACGACATCATACGCGATCGGCCGGATGCCTCAGGCCGGCGGGCCGAACACGCTGCATTCGGTGTTGCGGGCCGCGAGCCGGCGGCAGGCCAGCTCGGCGCCTTCCTCCGTCAGGCCGACGAAGTTCGCCTCGAAGCCTTTCGGCCCGTTCACGACCTTGCGCAGCGCTTCGCCCAGCGAGGCCAGTTCCGAAAGCGCGGTGCGGATCAGCATCCGGTCGGCGCCGTCGCGGGTATTGAACCGGCCCACGTTCACGCCCCAGTGACGGCCGCCCGAGGTCGAGATCCGGTTGACGACCTCGACCGGTTCCGGATCGGCGGCGGCGACTTCGACCGCGTCGAGGATGATGCCGGGCTGCGGCGGTGCGGCCGGTGCGGCAACTGCGCTTTCGTCGCGCGCGACCGCGTCGACCACCGCATTGGCGATCTCGTTGAGGACCGAGGGCGCGAGCCCGACGGCGCTGGCCGTCGCCACGCCGGGCCTGGGCATCGGCGGCACGTCCGGCGCGATCGCGCTGTCGGCGACGACCGTTTCGCCGGCCCCGACGGCGGTTTCGACCAGCTCTTCGACCACCGCGTCGATCCCCTCGGCGATCGCGACCACGACCGCCTCGGAGGGCGCCGCGAGACCGGGTTTCGGGCGGGGGCGGATCGAGCGTTCGGGCGCACCGGCGACGCGGACCGTCCCGCTGTTCGACCCGTTCGGACCGACATAGCCCGGGTGCGGCGGCGGCACGAAGGCGACCCGCTCCGGGGTCTTGGCAAAGCCGAGGTCGAGCAGTTGCGCCACACGGTCGTTGCGGGCCTGGGTCGAGGTGCCGCCGAACATCGTCGCGATCACCCGGCGCGAGCCGCGCTCGGCCGAGGCCACCAGGTTGAACCCGGCGGCGTTGGTAAAGCCGGTCTTGATCCCGTCGGCGCCCTGGTAGGCCGAAAGGAAGCGCCGGTTGGTGCTGGGAAGCGTCTTGCCGGGGATGTCGATGGAGCGGCGTTTGAACAGGTGGTAATAGTCGGGATAGTCGAAAAACAGATGCCGCCCGAGGTTGGTCATGTCGCGGGCGGTCGAGAGATGTCCCGCCTCGGTCAGCCCATGCGCGTTCTTGAAATGCGAGCGGGTCATGCCAAGCGCTTCGGCGGTGCGGTTCATCCGCCGGGCAAAGGCCGCTTCCGAGCCCGAGATCGCCTCGCCGATGGCGGTCGCCGCGTCATTGGCCGACTTGATCGCCGCAGCGCGAATGAGGTAGCGCAGCTGGATCTTCTGGCCCGGCTTGAGCCCCAGTTTCGACGGCGGTTCGCTGGCCGCGTGCTGCGAGATCGTCACCATCGTGTCGAGCGCGATCTCGCCATGCTCGATCGCCTCGAAGGCGATGTAGAGCGTCATCATCTTGGTAAGCGACGCGGGGTGCAGCTGGGTGTCGGCGTTGTCCGCATGGATCACCTCGCCGGTCCGCATATCCATCACGAATTCCGCGCGCGGGGCCGCCTCGCCCCGCAGTGCAAAAGCCATCGTCACGGTCAGAGCCGCGACCCAAAAAGTCATGTATTGAACGTACTGCCCAAGACGCCGTTTCACGTCGTCACCTGTTTTTTGCTGCCTGGTTTCGCCCCGGATCTGCGTCCGGGTGTGAGACGCAGGTTAGCAGAGGAGGCGCGCCGGGAAAATAGTTGATTCTTAATGTTTTCGAGGGATGTGCGCCCGGGTCGCAGCCAGATTTGGTGGGAAAAATGCAAATTGCCACCAGATCGGCCATTGTGGCGACATTGTGGCGAAACCGCCCGGTCGCCGGTACTCCGAAACCGCGCCGGTCGCGGGGCCTCAGACCAGTCGCGCGACCAGCTCCGGCAGCGCCGCGAGCCCCTCGATCCGGGCGAAGCGCGGATGGGTGAGCGGCGGCTCGGCGTGCTCGAAACTCCAGGTCAGGTCATGGGGCACATGCACCCCCCAGGCGCCGGCCTCGAGCGCCGGGATCACGTCGGACTTGAGGCTGTTGCCGACCATCAGCGCCGCCTCGGCGCCGGTGCCGTGGCGGGCGAAGGCCGAGGAATAGGTGGCCCGGGTCTTGTCCGAGACGATCTCGACCGCGTCGAACATCTCGCCCAAGCCCGATTGCGCGAGCTTGCGTTCCTGGTCGATGAGATCGCCCTTGGTCACCAGCACCAGCGTGTAGCCCGGGGCGAGCGCGGCAATCGCCTCGGCCGCACCCTCGATCAGGTGGATCGGGTGTTCCAGCATCTCCTGGCCCGCCTCGACGATTTCGCGGATCACCCGCGCCGGCACCCGTTCGCCGGTGACCTCGATGGCCGTCTCGATCATCGACAGCACGAAGCCCTTGATCCCGAAGCCGTAGCGCCCGAGGTTGCGCCGCTCTGCCGCTTCCAGCCGTTCGGCCAGGTGGTCGGGCGCCGCGAAATCGGCGAGCAGCGCCGCGAACCGCTCTTGCGTCATCTGGAAGAACTGTTCGTTCTGCCAGAGCGTGTCGTCGGCGTCGAAGCCGATTGCGGTGATGCGCTGCGCCATGCGGCCCTCCCATGCCCCGGAAAAAGCCCCGGTCCGGACAATCTGCCCAAAGGAATCCAAGCTTGGCCTTTTTCATGCCGCGCTTTGACGCTATATAGTCCGTTCTGAATATGGCTGAAAAGCATAGCGGAGAATCTTCGTGTCGAGAGACCCGATTGAACAGATCCTGATGTCCGGCGGCAGCGACACGCCCGATGGTGCGGTCACGGTCGAAACCCGGACTCGCACCAAGAAGCCGCCGATGTACAAGGTGCTGCTTCTGAACGACGATTTCACCCCGATGGAATTCGTCGTGCTGGTGCTTGAGCGGTTCTTCGGCATGAACCACGCCCAGGCGTTCGAGCTGATGCTGACCGTCCACAAGAAGGGGCTCGCCGTGGTCGGCGTGTTCTCCTACGAGATCGCCGAAACCAAGG
>JAGRMP010000543.1:6102-7449 GCA_020441225.1 Maritimibacter sp.
CGATGGAGAAGGAATAGCGCCGCTCTTGGGGGGCCGTGCGGCCCCTTATCGCTCCCGCGACGGCGCTTCCCAGCCATGAGCACATCCCGCCTTTCCCACGCGCTCGCGACCGGCGCGCTCAGCCTGCCCGCGGGGCCCGTCGCGGTGTTCGGCCCGCCGCCGGGCTACGATCTGTCGGCCTTGCCCCGCGATGCGCTCACCCTGGTGAGCCAGGACGCGGTCGCCACCGACGCCTGGGCGACGGCGGGCTACAACGTGACCCGCGCGCCGGAGGGCGACTTCGCGGCGGCACTCGTGGTGCTGCCCCGCGCCCGCGACGCGCAGAAGGCGCTCATTGCCGAGGCGGCGGCGCGGGCACCGCTCTTGCTGGTCGACGGGCAGAAGCATGACGGGGTCGACACGATGCTGAAGGCGGTCCGCGCCCGGGCCCCGCTCGCGGGCACCCTCGCCAAGGCGCACGGCAAGCTGTTCTGGTTCGAGGGCGCCGGGTTCGACGCCTGGACCGGTGCGGCGCGCGAGGTGGACGGCTTTGTCACCCGTCCGGGCGTGTTTTCCACCAACGGGCCGGACAAGGGCTCGCGCGCGCTGGTCGAGGTACTGCCGCTGCTCAAGGGTACGGTTGCCGATCTCGGGGCCGGCTGGGGCTTTCTCGCCCGCCACATCCTGAAAAGCGATGCGGTCACCCGGCTGCACCTGGTCGAGACCGATGCTGTCGCCCTCGACTGCGCGCGCGAAAACCTCGACGATCTCCGCGCCGACTACCACTGGGCCGACGCGACCCGCTGGACGCCGCCGGGCGGGGAAAGGCTCGACGCCGTGGTCACCAACCCGCCGTTCCACCGCGACCGCGCGGGCGATCCGGGGCTCGGGCGCGCCTTCATCGCCGCCGCGGCGGGCCTGCTCGCGCCCGCCGGCAGCCTGTGGATGGTCGCCAACCGCCACCTGCCCTACGAAGACACGCTCGCCGCGCTGTTCCGCGACGTCGCGGAAGTCGGCGGGACGCCCGGGTTCAAGGTCATCCAGGCCCGGCAACCGGTTCGGTCCGGACGGTGAGTTGCAGTCGAAACCACCCGGAAATGGAAACAATCACGGCTGATACAAGGGTTTGTTGCCGGAACAGGCCAAATCGCGCCCAACCGGGGCGGCGGATGTCACATCTTTCCGGCCCCCCGCCCCCAAGGGCGGCAAACCGGTTTCACCTTCGTCCGCGTCGGCTCTAGGCTCGCGCAAGGGAATCAGGAGACAGCATGTCCTTTTCGATCAACGGCAAGACCGCCATCGTCACCGGGGCTGCGAATGGCGTGGGCCTGGCCATCGCCCGGCATTTCGCCGAACAGGGGGCCAACG
>JAGRMP010000544.1 GCA_020441225.1 Maritimibacter sp.
TGTTCGGGCGACTGAAGGACTGGCGACGGACTGCAACCCGCTACGACAGGTGCCCGAAGGTCTTCCTCTCCGCCGTCGCCCTCGCAGCAACAGTCATGTTCTGGCTATGATGCCAGAACGAGTCCTGACCCTAGCGGGGCAGAAAGATCTCAAGCCAGCCCCAAGTCCGGCTTCGGCCCGCCGTACGCCCAGTCGAGCAATTGGACGGTATGGATCACCGGCACCCCGATCCCGGATGCGATCTGCTTGATGCAGCCGATATTTCCGGCCGCGATCACATCGGGTTCAAGGATGCCAAGCTCGGTTACCTTCCGCTTCTTCAGTTCTCCCGAAATCTCCGGTTGCAGCAGGTTGTAGGTTCCTGCGGAGCCGCAGCAAAGATGCGCATCCCGAGGGGTAACGACTTCGAAGCCCGCCCTGGCCAGCAGAGCCTTCGGAGCGTCCACGACCTTCTGCCCATGCTGCAGCGAACAGGCCGCATGATAGGCGACCCTGACTCCGCGGTCGCTGCATTCGGGCAGGTCCAGACCGGCAAGAAATTCGGTGATGTCGCAAGCAATCGACGCCACGCGGGAGGCGTCGGCAGCCTGCGCGTCGTCGGCAAGCATGTGGCCGTAATCCTTCACCGTCGTGCCACAGCCCGACGTGTTGATGATGATCGCGTCAAGTCCCTCGCCATCCATCTCGCGCGCCCAGGCGGCCACATTCGCGCGGGCGAACCGGTGGCTAGCACGTTCCTTGCCCATGTGGTGCACGACGGCCCCGCAGCAGCCTTCACCTTCGGGAATAACTACCTCGACCCCAAGCCGGGTCAGCAGGCGGATCGTGGCCGCATTGATCCCGTCATCAAGCGCCTTCTGGGCGCACCCTGTCATCAGCGCCACCCGCTTGCTCCGTGCGCCGTCGGCAGTGTGGGTTTGCGGAACATCCTGCGGGGCAGGGGGCGCAATGGGCGCTCCGGCCATCTCGAGCATTGCGCGAAGGCGACGGTCGGGAACTAGGCGGCGTACCGGACGTACAAGTTTCGCAAGTGAAAGCGCCAGACGGAAGCGGTTCGGGTAGGGGATGATCCGGGCCAAGGCCGCGCGGAGCAGACGGTCGGGCACAGGTCGCCTGTATGTCTTCTCGATGTGACTGCGCGCGTGATCCACCAGATGCATATAATCGACGCCGGACGGACAGGTCGTTGTGCAGGCCAGACAGGACAGGCAGCGATCCACGTGCATCACCGTCTCCTCATCCGCCGCCCTGCCGTTTTCAAGCATGTCCTTGATCAGGTAGATGCGGCCGCGCGGGCCGTCCAGCTCGTCACCGAGCACCTGGTAGGTCGGGCAGGTCGCGGTACACATCCCGCAATGGACGCAGGCGCGGAGAATCTCGTTGGCGCGGGCCGTTGCCGGATCTTTGAGCTGTTCGTCTGTGAAATTGGTTTGCATGGATCAGGACCGGAACAGTCCGCGCGGATCGAACTTGTCGCGCAGGCCTTGTTGAAGTGCGGCAATTGCCGGCGACGGGGGGCAGGTCGGAAGGGGCTTCTGCCCCCTGATGCGCGTCGCATGTCCGGACAGCCCCTTCAGGAACTCAGGTATATCCGTATCTGGCGCAGCGGCGACCCAGACAAGCCCGCCGCCCCAGTCGAGCTGAACGTCACACCCGGCCCTGGCCAGATCGACCGTAAGCCGGGCGCTGTGGCTTGGCTGCATCGACAGGCGCCAGATGTCGCGGGGATCGTCCGCGAAAACGGCCACGTCGCGAATTGCGCGCCAGTCCGTATCCGCAGCCTCGTATCCCGGCAAAAGCTGTTGCAGCCGCTCTGCCCGGTAGCGGACCGATGCGGCGAAACCTTCGATACGCAGATGACAGGTGCCGCCCGTCAAGGCTGCCCCCGACACCTCGTAGGGGGAGCCGAGCGCGCGGGACATGTCGGCGATCGCCGCGTCGGGTGTCATGCCGGGCCGGGCCAGCGTGATGGTCTGTTCGGGTTCGGGCAGGACCTTCAGCGAAACCTCGGTCAGAACGCCCAGCGTCCCGCGCGCCCCGGCCTGAAGGCGGGCAAGGTCGTATCCGGTCACGTTTTTCATGACCCGACCGCCATTCTTGACGATGCGGCCGCGTCCATCGACGAAGCGCGCGCCGAGAAGGACATCGCGCACCGACCCCGCCTGGACCCGGCGGGGTCCGGCATGGTTCAGTGCCACGACACCGCCGATGGTTGGCGCGCCGACCGTGCCCAGAAGCGTCCGGTGATCAATAGGCTCGAACGACAGGCGCTGCCCTTTTTCGGCCAGCGCCGCGTCTATTTCCGCCACCGAAGTTCCCGCGCCGGCAACCAGTGTCAGCGCGCCGGGTTCGTACAGCCGGATCCCTGAAAAACCTGCCGTGGACAGCCTGTTGCCGCGTCTTGCGATGCCGCGGGTATTGCCTCCCACAATGTGCAAAGGCCCGTCGGCGTCCAGGATGGCCTGCGACAGCTCGGATTCACTGGCGGGTGTCAGAACATCCATCACTTGCGCCGCCCTTCCGAAACATGCAGCGGGAAGACCTTGGCCGGGTTCAGCAACCAGCCTGGGTCGAAGACGTCCTTCACGTCCATCTGTGCCTCCAGATCGTCCGGCGCGAACTGTTCGGTCATCAGGTCGCGCTTTTCGACGCCGACCCCGTGTTCCCCGGTCAGGCAACCGCCCACCTCTACGCAGAGGCGCAGGATATCGGCGCCAAGCGCCTCGCATTTCGCAAGTTCGGCGGGGTCGTTCGCGTTGAACAGGATCAGCGGGTGCATGTTGCCATCGCCGGCGTGGAACACGTTGGTCACGGCCAGCCCGTACTGTTCCGACAATTCGGCGATCCGTCCCAGCACCAAGGGCAGTTCGGTCACCGGGATAGTACCATCGAGGCACATGTAGTCGGCGATGCGGCCCATCGCGCCGAAGGCGGATTTGCGGCCCAGCCAGATGCGGGCGCTTTCCTCGGGCGAGTTGGATTCGCGGATTTCCTGCGGGGCGTGGCGGCGGGCGATGTCGCCGATCACGCCAAGCTGGTGGGCGATTTCATCCTCTGACCCCTCAACTTCGACGATCAGAAGCGCCTCGCATTCAGGGTATCCCGCCTTCGCGAAGGCCTCGCAGGCGACGATGCAGGGCCGGTCCATGAATTCGATCGCAACCGGCAGGACGCCGGCCTCGATGATGTTCGACACGCAGGCGCCCGCCGAAACCGCCGAGTCGAAGGCGATCATCACCGGCCGGGCGCCCTCGGGCTTTGGCAGGATGCGCAGGGTCGCCTCGGTGACGACCCCAAGCTGGCCTTCGGACCCGCAGATCACCGACAGAAGATCGAGATCCGGGGCGTCCATGTAGGCCCCGCCGATGTCGAGAATGGTTCCGTCCATAAGGACGATCCGGACGCCCAGCAGGTTGTTCGTTGTCACGCCGTACTTGAGGCAATGCGCCCCGCCCGAATTCATGCCGATATTGCCCGCGATCGCGCAGGCCAGCTGTGACGACGGGTCCGGTGCATAGAACCATCCGTCACCGTCAATGGCGCCGCTGACAGACAAATTGGTTCGCCCGGTCTGTACGCGGATGAAGCGGTCTTCATAGCAGGTCTCGATCACCTGATTGAGCCGCGCAACGCTCAGCACGACCGAATCCGCCGTCGGAAGGGCCCCGCCGGCAAGCGACGTTCCCGAGCCGCGCGGCACCACCGGGATGCCGTGCCGGTGGCAGACCCGCAGAACCGCCGCCACCTCTTCCGTCGTCCGCGGCAGGACAACCGCAAGCGGCGGGCAGCGATAGGCGGTCAGCGCGTCGCATTCATAG
>JAGRMP010000545.1:0-180 GCA_020441225.1 Maritimibacter sp.
CGGGCGATTTCGCCAAGGCGATCGCAGCCGGGGCGTCTGCGGCAATGGTCGGCTCGATGATCGCGGGCACCGACGAGAGCCCCGGCGAGGTGATCCTGTACCAGGGGCGGAGCTTCAAGAGCTACCGCGGCATGGGCTCGCTCGGGGCCATGGCACGGGGCTCGGCGGACCGGTATTTCC
>JAGRMP010000545.1:235-1710 GCA_020441225.1 Maritimibacter sp.
GGGCAGGTGCCCTACAAGGGCTCGGTCGCGACCGTCATTCACCAGATGGTGGGCGGCCTGCGCGCGGCGATGGGGTATACCGGCAACGCGACCGTGGCCGAGATGCGCCGCGGGGCCACCTTCGTGAAGATCACCGGGGCGGGGTTGAAGGAAAGCCATGTCCATGACGTGCAGATCACACGCGAGAGCCCGAACTACCGGATTGGGTAAGGAAATGCGGCGCTTGTCGGCCGAAGTTAAGGTGACACATTGACTCCGGCGGCGCGCGTCACGGCGGCGATCGATCTGCTCGACGCCTGGCTCGCGGGGGCGCCTGCGGAACAGCTGCTCACCACCTGGGCGCGGGGGCACCGGTTTGCCGGGTCCAAGGACCGGGCGGCGATCCGCGACCACGTCTTCGAGGCGATCCGTTGCCGGCGCAGCTTCGCGGCGCTGGGCGGGGCCGAACCCGGGGCCGAAACGGGGCGCACGCTGATGCTCGGCGCGCTCGTGGCGGCGGGCCGGGACCCGGGCGAGATCTTCACCGGTGAAGGCCATGCGCCGGCGCCGCTCGGCCCCGGCGAAGGCGCGGGGCCGGATCTGGCCGAGCTGACCGACGAGGTGCGGCTCGATTGTCCCGACTGGCTGGCGGCGGATCTGCGTGCGAGCCTCGGGCCGGACTTCGCCGAGGTGATGGCGATGCTGCGCCACCGCGCGCCGGTGTTCCTGCGGGTCAATCTGGCACGAGGCACGGTGGCCGAGGCGCAGGCGGCGCTGGCGGTGGAGGGAATCGCGACCCGGCCGCATGGGCTTGCCGCGACCGCGCTGGAAGTGACCGAGGGCGCGCGCCGGATCCAGGGTTCGGCGGCCTACCGCGACGGTCTGGTCGAATTGCAGGACGTGGCCAGCCAGGCGGTTGTGGCGGCGCTCGGTGTCGCGCCGGGGATGCGGGTGCTCGACTATTGCGCGGGCGGCGGCGGCAAGACGCTGGCGTTGCTGGCGGCGGGCGCCGAAGTGGCGGCGCATGACGTCGATCCCGGGCGGATGCGCGATCTGCCGGCGCGGACGCAGCGGGCCGGGGCGGCGGCCCGGGTCCTTGCGCCCGGGACGGTCGCCGGTGGCGGGCCCTACGATCTGGTCTTTGCCGATGCGCCCTGTTCCGGTTCCGGCGCCTGGCGGCGCGCGCCGGAAGGCAAGTGGCGGCTGACCCGCGCGCGGCTGGACGCGCTCCTCACGGTGCAGGCCGAGATCCTCGACACAATTGCCGGTCTGGCGGGTCCGGATGGGCGGATCGCCTACGCGACCTGCTCGCTCCTCGAGGCCGAGAACGGGGCGCAGGTCCGGGCCTTTCTCGACCGTCACCCGGGCTGGCGCTGCGACAGCGAGCGCCGGTTTACCCCGCGCGACGGCGGCGACGGCTTCTTTGTCGCAACAATGTCCCACTCCTGACGCGATAACGCCCGACTGAGAGAACAACCTCACGTTGAGCCGACGTG
>JAGRMP010000546.1 GCA_020441225.1 Maritimibacter sp.
GCGGGCGAGGGGCCGATATGGCGGCGGTTGGCGAAATCGTAGGGCAGGTAGTCGGTGGGCGTGAAGGGCATGGGATGTCTCGGTCAGGGTTGTTCGGCGTACCGGGCGAGGTTGGCGAGCGACGCGGCGAGGGCGGGTTCGTGTTCCTCGGCCGTGATGCCGGGCGGAACGTTCTCGGCCACCACTTCGACCAGGGTGCCGCGTGCGACGGGGGTGAAGCGCCAGCTCATCCGCATGGTGCCGGCGAAGGCGGGGTCGTCCGAGACGAAATCGCTTTCGGTCTGGACCAGTTCGAAGGGCCCGAGAGCGACGAACCGCCCCTCGACCACGTCGGTTTTGTCACCGCTCTTGCCGCGGTAGCTGTCGAAGTTGAGGACGAAGCGATAGGCGCCGCCGGGCTGGGCGTCGAGGTGCTCCACCTTCAGCCGCGCCCCTTCGGGCGCCAGCCAATCCTCCAAGAGCTCCGGCTCGACAAGCGACCGATAGAGCGTGTCCGCGGGGGCCGATATGGTCCGCCGCGCGCGATGGGTCCGGGGCGCGGTCATGATCAGCCGATGAAATCCTTGTAGGCGGCTTCATCCATGAGGTCGTCCATCTGGCTTAGGTCGCTGGCCTTGATCTTGAAGAACCAGGCCTCGCCCTCGGCGTCTTCGTTGACCTTGCCGGGCTCGTCGACGATGGCTTCGTTCACTTCGACGATCTCGCCGTCGAGCGGCGCGAGGATGTCCGACGCCGCCTTGACGCTTTCGATCACCACGATCTCGTCGTCCTTCGTCACTTCCGTGCCGACCTCGGGCAATTCGACGAAGACGATGTCGCCAAGCTCCTCGGCGGCATGGGCGGTGATGCCGACGGTGACGATGCCATCGGCCTCGTCGAGCCATTCGTGCTCTTCGGTGTATTTCATCTGGGGCTCCTGTTGGATCAGCGCTTGTAGCTGCGGGGATGGAAGGGGAGGGGCGCGACCTCGACGGCGAGGCGCTTGCCGCGGACGTCGCCGAACAATCGTGTGCCGTCGCGGGTGAGCCGGGCGGGGAGGTAGCCCATGGCGATGGGCGCGCCGACCGAGGGGCCGAAGCCGCCGGAGGTCACTTCGCCGACCGGTTCGCTGTCGGTCTCTTTCTCATAGAGTGTCGTGCCGGCGCGCATCGGCGCGCGGCCTTCGGGACGGAGCCCGGCAAGCTTCGGCGTGGCGCCGATCTGGTTTTCGCCGAGGATTACGTCCGCGCCGGGGAAGCCGCCTGCCCGGGGGCCGGCGCGCCGGGCCTTGCCGATCGACCAGCCAAGCCCGGCCTGGAGCGGCGTGGTCTCGGGGGTGATGTCCTGGCCGTGGAGCGGCAGGCCGGCTTCGAGCCTGAGCGAATCGCGCGCGCCGAGACCGATGGGCGCGACTTCCTCCATCGCCAGCAGCGCCTCGGCAAGCGGCCGGGCCCGGTCGGCTTCGACCGAGATCTCGAACCCGTCTTCGCCGGTATAGCCAGAGCGGCTCACCCAGAGCGTGCCGAAGGCGCTCTCGAGCATGGCCACGTCCATGAAGCGCATCTCGGCGGTCGCGGGGGCGATGCGGGCCAAGGCCGCTTCGGCGGCCGGCCCCTGCAGCGCGAGCAGCGCGCGGTCGGTGACCGGGCGCACGGCGTCGCCGAGATGCACGGTGAGATGGGCGATGTCGGCGCCGGCATTGGCGGCGTTGACCACCAGGAACAACCGCTCGCCCTGGTTGGCGACCATGAGGTCGTCGAGGATGCCGCCCTGTTCGTTGGTGAAGAGGGCGTAGCGCTGGCGGCCGGGCGCGAGCCCCTGGATATCGGCGGGCACGAGCAGTTCGAGCCCGGCGGCGACATTGGGGCCCTCGAGCAGCACCTGGCCCATGTGGCTCACGTCGAAGAGCCCCGCTTGCGTGCGGGTGTGCAGGTGCTCCTTCATCACGCCCATGGGGTATTGGACCGGCATCTCCCAGCCGGCAAAGGGCACCATCTTCGCGCCGAGCGCGAGGTGCAGATCGTACAAAGCCGTCCGGCGCAGGTCTTTCACATGCGTCTCCCGACCGGGAAGGCGCCCGGCACCGCTGGGGCGCATTGCCCCGCCGTGCCCCCTCTGTCCTTTCGCCTGAGATCGCTATCCCTTCGGCGGGCCCGCGGGGCCACTCTCCAGAGTTGTCTTCCGCCCATGCCGGTCCTTTGGCCTGAGAGTTTACCGGGGCGGTTGCTCCTTCGGCACCGGGGTCTTTGGCCGGGAACCCCGGCGTCCAAACCCCGGATTCTCCCGGCGTGGGCAAGCTGACGTTAGCCGCAGGTTTTTGGCCGCACAAGCCCCTGCGAAACCCGGTGACGGAGATTGTCCGCTTGCCGCGATGCGCGCTGCGTGGCCTGATGCGCGCATGTCAGACCCCTATTTCTTCGGCTACGGCTCGCTTGTGAACCGACGTACCCACAGCTTCCCCGATGCGCGCAAGGCGCGGGTCGCGGGGTGGCGGCGGGCCTGGCGCAAGTCGCCGCTGCGCCAACGCCCCTATCTGACCGTGGTGCCGGACCCGGGGTCGGAGGTGCTGGGACTGGTGGCCAAGGTGCCGGGCGCCGATTGGGCGGCGCTCGACGACCGCGAACACGCCTATGAGCGGCGGGATGTTACCGGCTCGGTGACGCATACGGTCGGGGAAAACATCGAGGTTGCGCTTTACGCCCTTACGGCGGCGGGCCAGGAGGATCCGGGCGAGGACCACCCGCTGGTGCTGAGCTATATCGACGCCGTGGTGCAAGGCTATCTCGCGGAATACGGGATCGACGGGGTCGGGCATTTCTTCGCCACGACAACCGGCTGGCATGTGCCGGTGCTCGATGACCGGGCGCATCCGGTCTATGCGCGGGCGCAGGTGTTGAGCCTGGCCGAACGCGACGTGGTCGATGCGGGGCTGGCGGCGGTCGGGGCGCGGGTGGTGCAGCACCGGCTGTGAGTCGACTTGGATTTTTCAGCCATTCTACGGCGCATTTGCCGAAATTTCAGACCATCTATTTCACTTTTCCAACATCCCAAGTTACCGGCGAAAGTTGAACAACAGCATCTGGCGGGCCTGGCGTTGGTACGGGTGTGGGAGTTCGCCGGCCCCCTCGGCAGCCCGACGCGTGACCCGGGTTGCCAGGATCAGCGCCACCGCCGCCGCCACCACGCCGCCGGCCGCCTGGCCGATCAGCACCCCCGGCGCCCCCCAGAGCGCGCCGCCCGCGATCACGAAGGGGATCGTGCCCAGCGTGTGCCGGCCCCAGTTGATCCAGGTGGAATAGAACGGGTGGCCGAGATTGTTGAAGCTCGCGTTGGCGACGAAGATCACACCGTTGAAGAACCACGCCAGTGCCAGCGGTCCGCAGAACAGATAGACCAGGCTGCGGGCGATGCCCTCGGCGTTGAACAGACCGGCGATGGGCGCGCGCAGAAGGAAGAGCAGCGCCGAGATGAGCACCACGACCACGGCCACGAACAGGAGCCCGTCGCGCAGCGCGCCCTGCACCCGGTCATGGCGGTTCGCGCCGAAATTCTGGCCGATAATCGGGCCGATGGCGCCCGAGAGGGCGAAGACCACGCCGAAGGCGACCGGCACGAGCCGGCCGATGATCGCCATGCCCGCGACCGCGTCTTCGCCATAGGCGGCCATGGCGCGGGTCACATAGGCCTGGCCCACGGGGGTGGCGAACTGGGTGAGGATCGCAGGCAGCGCGATGGTCATTATCGCGGGGAAATCGATGCGGAACTCTGCGCGGGTCGGCCAGTCGAGCCCGCCATGGAAGCGCATCACCGGGTAGAGTGCGAAAAAGGCGATCGCCACCCTTGCCGCCACCGAGGCGAGCGCCGCGCCGGTAAGGTCGAGGCCGAAGCCGAAGATCAGGATCGGGTCGAGCGCGGCATTGACCGCGCCGCCGGCGATGGTCGAGAGCATGGCACGGCGCGCGTCGCCATGGGCGCGCAGGACCGCGCCGCCGATCATGCCCGCGATCAGGAGCGGCAGCGAGGGGATGATGATCCGGAGATACGAGGTTGCGAGTTCGAGGGTGACGCCCGAGGCGCCGACGGCGCGGGCGAGCGTGGGGACGTTGACCCAGACGAGGGCGGCGAAAAGCGCGCCGAAGCCGAGCCCGTAGATCAGTGCCGTCGCGGCCCGGCGCCGCGCGGTATGCGCTTCTCCGCTGCCCAGGGCGCGTGCCACCAGCGCGCCCGCCGCGATGGCCATGCCGATGCCGAAGGACGAGGTGAAGAACAGGATCGCGCCCGCGTAACCGATGGCGGCGGCCAGTTCGTCGCGGCCCAGCATCGAGATGAAGATCATGTCGACCAGGTCGACCACGAAAACCGCCATCAGCCCGATGGAGGCGGTGAGTGCCATCACGGTGATGTGGCGCAGAAGCGAGCCTTCGAGGAAACGTGCCTGTTGCTCGGCCATGGTCCCGCGTCCTCTGTCATGCCGCCTGGTTCAGGGGTCATCGCACGGATAGGGGCCGCGCGCCAGACTTGCCTGTGCACACGGGATGTGCGGCGCGCGCGGGAAGCGGTTTCGAAACCGCTTGGAAAGGCGCTTCGAAGCGGCTTCCCTCCGCCTGGAGTCAGCGGTTGACCTTTTGCAGGAGCGGCATGAGCGCGGCCATGTCGGGGCCGTGGTCCATGCCCGTGAGCGCCTTGCGCAGCGGCATGAACAGCCCCTTGCCCTTGCGCCCGGTGGCTTCTTTGACGGCGGAGGTCCAGTCCTTCCAGCTCTCGGCCGTGTAGGGCGGCGGCGGCAGAAGCTCGAAGGCGGCGGCGACCATCTCGGTGTCTTCCGGGGCGACCAGCGGCGCGGCCCCGTCGCGGCAGAGCGCCCACCAGCCCTCAAGATCGGAGAGCGTGGTGATGTTCTCGCGGGCGACCAGCCAGAAGGGCTCGGCGAGGTCGTCGGGCACGCCGAGGGCGCGGATATGGTCGGCGACCGCGGCGTAGGGCCGGCGGGCGAGCGCATGCGCGGTGAGCGGGAACAGATCCTTGGCGTCGAACTTGGTCGGCGCGGCGCCGAAGGTGGAGAGATCGAACCCGGCGACAACCTCGTCGAGGCTGTCGCAGAGCTCGATGGGCTGCGACGAGCCGAGCCGGGCCATGTGGCTGACCAGCGCCATCGGCTCGACGCCCTGGGCGCGCAGATCGCGCAGGGAAAGCGTGCCGAGGCGCTTCGACAGCG
>JAGRMP010000547.1 GCA_020441225.1 Maritimibacter sp.
AATAGGTGAGCTGACGCGCCACCATGATCTCGACCGCCATCATCGCGAGCTTGCCGGCGACGCGGGGGAAGTTGATGAGCGCGCTTCCGAACTGCTTGCGGTCCTCGGCATATTGCATGCCGACTTCCAGCGCGTTCTGGGCGACGCCGATGGCGCGGGCGGCGGTCTGGATGCGGGCGGCTTCGAAGGTCTTCATCAGCTGCTTGAAGCCCTGATTCTCGACGCCCCCGAGCAGGTTCGCCGCCGGCACCCGGAAGCCGTCGAAGCCGAGCTCGTATTCCTTCATGCCGCGGTAGCCCAGCACCTCGATCTCGCCGCCGGTCATGCCCGCGCTCGGGAAATCCTCCGTCTCGTTGCCAGGCTCTTTCTCGGCGATGAACATGCTGAGGCCGCGGTGGTCGGTCGTCTCGGGGTCGGTCCGTGCCAGCAGCGTCATCACGGAAGCGCGGGCGGCGTGGGTGATCCAGGTCTTGTTGCCGGTCACCACGTAATCGTCGCCGTCCTTCACCGCGCGGGTGCGCAGGCTCCCGAGGTCCGATCCGGTGTTGGGTTCGGTAAAGACGGCGGTCGGCAGCACCTCGGCCGCGGCGATCTTGGGCAGCCAATGCTCCTTCTGTTCGGCGGTCCCGCCGGCCAGGATCAGCTCGGCGGCGATCTCGGAGCGCGTCCCGAGGGAGCCGACGCCGATATAGCCGCGCGACAGCTCTTCCGAGACCACCACCATCGACGCCTTGGACATGCCGAGGCCGCCGAATTCTTCCGGGATGGTCAGCCCGAAGACGCCCATCTCGGCCAGTTCCTCGATGATCTCCATCGGGATCAGCTCGTCCTTGAGGTGCCAGTCATGCGCGTTCGGCACCACCCGGTCGTCGGCATAGCGGCGGAACTGGTCGCGGATCATCTCCAGCTCTTCGTCGAGCCCGGTGGCGCCGAAGGTGGCGTGGCCGGTATTGTCGCGCATCAGCGCGACGAGCCGCGCGCGGGCGGCGGAACTGTTGCCGCGGGTGGCGAGCGTCATCACCGCGGGCGTCATCAGCGCGCCGATCTCGGCCGGTTCGACGAACATGTCGACGAGCTTCGCGGTCTCGTTCTGGCTCATCGGGATCCCGCCCTGGATCTGCCACAGGTATTCGCCGAAGGCGATCTGGTGGATGAGGCCCTCCATCTCGCCGAACCGGCCCGCTTCGGTGAGCCCGTCCGCCCATTTCTGCATCTGCCTCAGCGCTTCGACATAGGTCGCGAGCCAGGCGAGCGCATGGGCGGCCGACTGGTGCTCTTCGAGCTTCGCCGCCGAGACCTTGCCGTCCAGGCTCACCGCCGCGCGGACGCGGGACGTGGCGGTGTCGAGCACCGTTTCGGCGGGGGCGATGGCGGCGCGGGTGAGCTCGAGAAGATCGTCGAGAAGGGGCGATGGCATGGGCGTGTCCTTGGGCATGGTCCGGTCTGAGCTCCTCGGGGCGTCTGGTCTGTCCCGGCGCGCCAGAGGCGGCCGGACGGGTCGCCCTCCGTGATAGGTATTTTGCAGTTGCAGCGCAATAAAAATTCGCCACGCAGGAGCCTCGTGTACGAATATGACCGCCCCGAAAGCGTTTTTCCCGGACGGACAAAGGCGTTACACAACACCCGGGGACAGGAACACACACGGAGCGATATGCTCGGAATCATGGCGGAAATGCCGCTGGGCCTGATGTGCGCAGCGGCGGGAATCACTTTTCTGGCGGGCTTCGTGAAGGGGGCCGTCGGCTTCGCCATGCCGATGATCATGATCTCGGGGCTGGGGTCGCTTATGCCGCCCGAGATTGCACTTGCAGCATTGCTGCTGCCCACCCTGGTCGCGAACCTGATCCAGAGCCTGGGCGACGGGCTCGGCGCGGCGCGCGACGTGGTGCGGCGGTTCTGGATCTTCATCGTGATGATGCTGGTCTTCCTCGCCTCCTCGGCGCAGCTCGTCACCCTGATCCCCGACCGGATCCTGTTCCTGTTCATCGGCCTGCCCATTGTCGCTTTCGCGCTGTTTCAGCTCGCCGGCTGGCGGCTGCGGCTCAACCCCGAGAACCGGCTGCGCGACGAGCTGGCCTTCGGCGGTTTCGCCGGGTTCGTCGGCGGGCTGTCGGCGGTCTGGGGGCCGCCGCTGGTGGCGTACCTGGTGGCGATCGACGCCGACAAGCGCGAGGCGATCCGCGCCCAGGGGGTGATCTACGGCCTCGGCGCGGTGGCGCTGGTGATCTCGCATCTGCAATCGGGCGTGCTCAA
>JAGRMP010000548.1 GCA_020441225.1 Maritimibacter sp.
GATTTTCCAGCCGTTCGGCGTAGGCCAGTAATAAAGGTCGATCATGACGCTCTCCCGCAGTTTCGGCCACCCTGCGGCGGCTTGACGCAGGACGCAAGGCACGGTACCGGAAGCGTGAGGCGATTTGTGCACCGGATTGCGGGCCTCACGAGCGTTACACGAAGCGCCTGACAAGGCGCTGCGGGAAGCGCGGCGAAACGGATGAAAGTTACGTCGCGCGTCGCAGGTTCCCGTCGTAGGGGGACAGCGAAACGTTCATTAAACAAACCGCTAAAGAGGTCGAGGACGTTTCCGCCCCCGGCATCCGTGCACGGGGGTTTTTTGTCTACGGGGCCCTGGACCCTCGGGGCATTGTTCGGGAGGCCGGCATGGCGGATTGGAAACCGAGAACGAACGCTGTCCACGGCGGCACCCGCCGCTCGCAATACCAGGAGGTGAGCGAGGCGATCTTTCTCACCCAGGGTTTCGTCTACGACAGCCCCGAACAGGCCGAGGCGCGGTTCATCGAAAGCGGACCCGACGAGTTCATCTACGCCCGCTACGGCAACCCGACGGTGCGCATGTTCGAAGAGCGCCTGGCGCTGATCGAGGGCACCGAAGACGCCTTTGCCACCGCGTCCGGCATGTCTGCCGTCAACGTCACGCTGATGGCCGCCGCCAAGCCCGGCATGCGCATCGTCGCAGCGCGGGCGCTGTTCGGCTCGTGTCTCTACATCCTCGAATGGCTGGAGAAATTCGGCGTCGAAGTGGTCTATGTCGACGGCACGTCGGAAGCGGGCTGGCGCGCGGCGATCACGCCGGAAACCGACCTCGTCTTTCTCGAAACCATCTCCAACCCGACGCTTGAGCTGATCGACCTCGCGTTGGTGACCGGGCTCGCGCGCAGTGTCGGCGCGCTCAGCGTGGTCGACAATACCTTCGCCACGCCCATCGGTGCGGCGGCGGCCCGCCACGGCGCCGACGTGGTGATCTATTCCACCACCAAGCATATCGACGGCGGGGGCAGGGGGCTCGGCGGCGTGGTGCTGGGCACCGAGGAGTTCATCCGCGGCACCTTCGAGCCCTACGCCAAGCACACCGGCGCGGCGCTCAGCCCGTTCAACGCCTGGATGCATCTCAAGGGGCTCGAAACCCTGGAGCTGCGGGTGCGGGCGATGGCCGCGAGCGCCGCGCAGATCGCTCAAGCGCTCGACGGGCATACCAAACTCGGCCGGCTGATCTACCCGGGCCTGCCCGGCCACCCGCAACACGCGGTGGCGAAACGGCAGATGGACCATGGCGGCACGATGCTGGCGCTCGACCTCGCGGGCGGCAAGGCGGCGGCGTTCGACCTGCTCAACCGGCTTCACGTCCCCGTGATCTCGAACAACCTGGGCGACGCGAAAAGCATCGTCACCCATCCCGCGACGACCACCCACCAGCGCCTGCCCGACGAGCAAAAACAGGCGCTTGGCATCACCCCGGGGCTGATCCGGTTCTCGGTCGGGCTGGAGGATGCGGGCGATCTGATCGAGGACGTCCTCGCCGCGCTCCAGTGATCCGGGCCGTAATCCTGAGCGTAATGCTTGGTAATTGACGGCGACCGGCCCTATATTCAGGGACGGCTTCACTGGGAGGGGGACAGGCCCCATGAATGAGATGAACCCGAAGATCGTCGCGGTGCCCGACACGGACGAGGCGCGCGAAGCGCTCGACACCTTGCGCGCCTGGGCGCGGACCGCCGATCCGGCGGAAGTGGCGGCGCTCGATCCGGCCATCGCCCGGCTGCTGCCGGAGCGGGCGGTGTCGAATTACCCCGATCTCTCCCGGGTCTACCCCGAGGATTTCGTCCCCGACACCGCCTACAAGGCGCAGATGCCCGATCTGCAGAACGGCCCCGCCTCGCTGATCCAGGGCGAGAAACAGGAGATCCAGCACGTCGGCATCTCCAATTTCCGCCTGCCGATCCGGTATCACACCCGCGACAACGGCGATCTCACGCTCGAAACCTCGGTGACCGGCACGGTCAGCCTCGAAGCCGAGAAGAAGGGCATCAACATGAGCCGCATCATGCGGTC
>JAGRMP010000064.1 GCA_020441225.1 Maritimibacter sp.
GCACGATCCCCACCGCCATCATCGCGGTGACCGACAGGATCGACAGCCCGGCGCCCCGCAGGAACACGCGCAGGGTCATGCCGGTGAACCGCACGCCCAGGCTGGTGCCCAGCACCACCTGCGCCACCGCGATCAGCCAGCCGGGCGCCGCGATCTCGACCAGCCCGGTCACCGACAGCGCGCCCACGAGCACCAGCGGGCCGATCAGCTGACCCGCCGGCAGTTTGAGCCTGAGGCCGATCCAGACGCCCGCAAGCGCCAGCGCCAGCACGCCGGGCACCCAGGCAAGCGCCGCCTCGCCGCCGCCGATATCGACGCCCGCAGCAGACCCGACCGGATGCCCTTCCCAGATCGACATCGCCACCGGCACCAGCGTCACCACGGAGATGATGCGCAGGAACTGCATCAGGGTGAGGAGGCGCAGATCGGCTCCGGCTTCCTCGCCGAACAGGATCGATTCGAACAACCCTCCGGGGCTGCCCGCGTAATAGGCCGTCGGGCGGTCATAGCCCCCGACCCGGCGCAGGATCAGGTAGTTGAGCGCATGGGCAGCGAGCACGAAGACCAGCACCGCCGGGATCGAGACCAGCATCCTGGGCAGCAGCGCGGCGACATCGGGGATAAGCCGCGCGCCGATCATCGCCCCGATCACGCCCACGAAGAGCATGCGGAATTTCATCGGAAAGGCGTAGCCCTCGGGAAAATGCCGCTGGGCGAAAGCGACCGCCAGCGCCGAGGCGAACAGGCTGCCGAGCATGTAGGGCAAGGGCGTGCCGAGACGCTGGAAGAGGACCCCCGTGACCGCGCCGGCGGCAAGCAGGATCGCGGTCAGCATGATATGGGACCAGGGCGGCAGCGTCATGGGCGCCTCCTAGCGCGGCGGTGACGCGGGGACAAGCCGGGACGACGCGACCGGTGGTCGAGCGGTGCGCGACGGTGCCTTTGGGCCGCGATTTCTTCACAAGAAATCGGATCGGAGTTTTCATAAAACTCCGGCGCCGCGCCGGGGGCTCAGCCGTCGCCGGGGCCCATGGCGCCGAGGCCGAGCACGGGGATGTCCAGCGCCACCGCGCCGGCTTTTTCGAACAGCAGGGTCAGCGGGACGGTCTCGCCCTCCACCAGCGGCCGGGTGAGGTCGATCATCATCATGTGGAACCCGCCCGGTGCAAGCGCCACCTCCCCGCCCGCCGGCACGTCGATCCCATCGATCTGGCGCATCTGCATCACGCCGTTGTCGTCGATATGGGTATGCAGCTCGGGCCGGTTGCAGGCCGGCGTCGTGTAGCCGATCAACCGGTCGGCCTCGCCCAGCGACCGGATGGTGAGAAAACCGGCGCCCGCCTGCGCCATCGGCGCGGTGGCGCGGGCAAAGCCGCCGCTGATCTCCAGATTGTCCGTCATCGCCTGTTGCGCGGACGCCGGGGCGGCGAGGGTCACAAGCGCGGCGGTGGCGCGAAGGATCAGGGAACGGCGGTGCAGCATGACAATCTCCGGGGTCCGGACGGCCCAGGTGTGCCGCGATGGATCAGGCGGCGCACATAGCATGGACCCGGCGCGGGGGCGAGTCCCCGGGGCACCCGTCGCGCCTCACAGCTTCGCGACCGGCCGGCCGCGCGCCGCCATCCGTTTCGAAATACATTGGCAAACAATAACATGCCATTCCGCCGCACCTCCACGGCGTGCCGCGGTCCGGTCCGCCCCCGCACCGAGCGCGCCCCGCCGCGAGCGGTTTCGGCCTGTCGCCGGCATGGCGGCAGACCATCGTGCGGCTTTCGCGGACATCATTGTGCCCGGCACCCCGGCGCGCGAATTGGCGATGCGGTGTTTCGGGCTGCCGCCGGTGCTGGCGACGCGGTCGCGGCGGTCTTTGCAATGCCCGGTCCGCGCATCGCGTTTGCCCGCGCCGAACCTGCGGGCGGCGTCGGAATTGCCACGCCCGACCAACGGGGTCCCGGCAAGGGCGCCGCGCCGGTATTCGGGGGAGACGAAAGGGTCGCCGGCGCAGACGGCGCCGTCATGCGCGAGCGCCGGCGCAGCGCCGCAGGGATCGGCGAAGACGCCGGGCGAGAGCGGCAGCCCGCGCCAGAGCCCGATCCGGGACCCGGCCCGGGTCAACCCGGTGCCGGACGTCGAAGACCGCGCAGAGAGACCGCCCGGAGGCCCTGGGGCGCAATCTCCGATCGCGGTCCGGTTTCCGGGACCGCCGTCCACCTGCGGCGCGCGCGGGCCCGTCCGCGCGCCGCGCGACGATGGCGATGAACGGCAGATGCGGCGTGCCGCGGGTGCGCCGGAAGCTGTCCCGCTCCCCGGCATACCCTGTATCAAAGCGAGAGCCCGTTCCGGGCTTTACCCCAGGGCCCGGCCCCATTGCGGTCGCTGCGCCGACCCGCCTGCTGTTCGCAGGCATCGGCACGAGGCATGAACCGGGGGCCGATCGGAGCTATCCCAGCCCGCCCACATGCAGGGCCTTTGTCTCGAGATATTCCTCGATCCCGAGCTGGGAGCCTTCCCGGCCCAAACCCGATTGCTTGACCCCGCCGAACGGTGCGACCTCGGTCGAGATCAGGCCGGTGTTGAGCCCGATCATGCCGAACTCCAGCGCCTCCGCCACGTACCAGGAGCGCTTGAGGCTTTCGGTGTAGAAATAGGCGGCCAGCCCGTAGGGGTCCCGTTGGCGATGGCCAGCGCCTCGTCCACGGTCTCGAAGCGGAACAGCGGCGCGATGGGCCCGAAGGTTTCCTCGGCGGCCAGCAGCATATCGGTCGTGGCTTCCGCCAGGACCATCGGGCGGGCATATTGGCGGCCGTTGGGCATGGCTTCGGTCTGGCCGACGATCCGCGCGCCCTTGGCCTGCGCATCCGCGACATGGGCTTCGATCTTGGCGATGGCCGCCTCGTTGATCATCGGGCCGATATCGGTGCCCTCCTCGGTACCCTGCCCCACTTTCAGCTGCGCCACCTGCAGGCCCAGTTTTTCGGCGAAGGTATCGTAGATACCGGCCTGCACCAGGATCCGGTTGGCGCAGACACAGGTCTGGCCGCCATTGCGGAATTTCGACGCCATGACCCCGGCCACGGCAATGTCCAGGTCCGCATCGTCGAACACGATGAACGGGGCGTTGCCGCCAAGTTCCAGGCTCAGCCGCTTGATGCTGTCGGCCGCCCCGCGCATCAGCAGCGACCCGACGCGGGTCGAGCCGGTGAAGGAGATCTTGCGCACGGTCTCGTTGGCCATCAGCTCGTCGCCGATCTCGGCCGGCATGCCGGTGACGATGTTGATCACCCCGGCGGGGATGCCGGCGCGTTCCGCCAGAACGCCGCGCGCGAGGGCCGAGAACGGGGTGAACTCCGATGGCTTGATGACGACGGTGCAGCCGGCGGCCAGCGCCGGCGCCACCTTGCGGGTGATCATTGCATTGGGGAAGTTCCAGGGCGTGACGATGGCGCAGACCCCGACGGCTTCCTTCAGCACCAGGATGCGGCGGTCGGCGGTCGGCGACGGGATGGTCGTGCCGCCGATCCGCCGCGCCTCTTCGGCGAACCATTTGACGAAGGAGGCGCCATAGCGGATCTCGCCGCGCGATTCCGCCAGCGGCTTGCCCTGTTCGAGGGTCAGGAGCAGCGCCAGATCTTCGAGGTTGTCGATCATCAGCGCATGCCAGCGTTCCAGAGTCTCGGCGCGTTCGGCATGTGTGCGGGCCTTCCAGCCCCCGAACGCCGCGTTCGCCGCCGCAATCGCGGCACGGGTTTCGTCTCGGCCCATGTCGGGGACGGTTCCGAGCACCGACTGGCTGGCCGGGTCGATGACATCGACGGTCCCGCCACGCGCGGCATCCTGCCAGACGCCGCCGATCAGCCCTTGCTGTCGCAGCAGTCCGGCATCGTTGAAACCGTCGATTTTCGTGATCGCGTTCATGGGTGGTTCCTTTCCGGTTGGGGCCGCCTCCGGGGCCGCGGGATCGATCTCGTCCGGGCGCGGACCGCGCGCCTCTCGATGGCGGCGCGTGTGGTCTTGCCAAGCGGCAGCGCGGCCGGACTGTCATCCGCCCCGCCCCCGCCTTGCGCGGCGGCGCGTCACCGGAAGGATAGAGGCGACGCGGAAGGGGGCACTGCGGAATGGCATCGAAGAATGGCAGAAGATTCGGAAGACCGGCTCACATGCAGCGAATTCTGCTGGACCCCAGGGTTCACAATGTTCCGCAAGGCGATCACATTGGGCGAGCGGCGATGTCCGGTCTGCCACGGGAGGGGGCGTCGCCACGACGCTGGTTGATGAGGGAGGTGTCATGGTCGAGTCTGTTCGCGTGAAGTCGTTCGATCTGGTCGCGCAGGACATTGCCGATGTTGACGTGGATCTGCTGCACGCGCTGTCCATCGGTGTCGGTTGGCCGCACCGTCCGGCCGATTGGGAATTCCTGCGGCGCGCCGGGCAAGGCATCGTCGCCGTCGACGGGATCGGCCGGGTCTTCGGCAGTGCCATGTGGTTTCCCCAGGGCGAGGATTTCGCCACCGTCGGGCTGGTCATCACCACCCCGCGCGCCCAGACGCACGGCGCCGGCCGGTGGCTGATGGACCAGGTGCTGGACCGCTGTGCCGGCCGCAACCTGAGCCTGAACGCGACCAGGGCCGCCTTTCCGTTGTATGTCTCGCTCGACTTCCACAAGGAGGCGACGGTGTTCCTGCGCCGCGGCACCGTGGCCGGGGTTCCCGAGCTCGCCCCGGCGGACGGTGCGCTGAGCGCGTTGCCCGCCGAGTGCATCGACGAGATCGTCGCTTTTGACACCCTGGCCTTCGGCACCGACCGCGCCGGTATCCTGGCCCTTCTGGCCGAGGTCTCGGATTCCTGTGTCCTGAGGCGCGACGGTGCGGTCGTGGGCTATGCCATGCGCCACGATTTCGGCAGCGGCCAGGTGGTCGGCCCGATCGTGGCGCAGAGCGACGAAGATGCCATGCAGCTCGCTGCCTGGCACCTGAGAACGCTTGAGGGCCGGCACGCGCGGATCGACACCCGCGAGGAAAACGGGCCATTCGCCGAATTCGTCGCCGCCTGCGGGCTCACGGTCGGCGACACCGTCATCACCATGTCCAAAGGGCGTAGGTTTCTCAACCGGACCGCGGGCGCGCCCTGGGTCTATGGCCTCGCCGGGCACGCGCTGAGCTGACGGCGCTCCCGCCGCCTTGAACCGTTAACGACAAAGCAGCCGGCGTGCGCCCGCGCGCGCCACGGCGGGCGTGCTGTGCGCCCCTGCCCCGACCGGACACAGCAAAAAATTTCGCGACCGCCATCGAGGACGACGCAAACCCGCTTTCGCCGCAGGACGTTCGGCAGCATTCGCTGCGGCCCTCGCGCCAGAATTGGTTGAGACCGCACTGGCGGGCCGCCCGGCCCGGCCGCAGGAGGAAGGACCCCGGGATGCTGGCCAATTCACTTGTCGACCTCGACCGCGCCCATCTGGTGCACCCGCTGGCGTCCTACCGCGGGCACGAAGCGACGGGGGTGCGGGTGCTTTCATCGGCCCGCGGGGCGACGGTCACGGACGCCGAGGGGCGGGACTTGCTCGACGGTTTCGCGGGTCTGTGGTGCGTCAACGCGGGCTACGGTCAGCAGAGCCTGGTCGACGCGGCGACCGAGCAGCTTTCGCGACTGCCCTACGCGACCGGCTATTTCGGTTTGGGCTCGGAACCGGCGATCCGTCTCGCGGCGCGGCTCGCCGACCATGCGCCGGGCGATCTGAACCACGTCTATTTCACCCTCGGCGGATCGGATGCGGTCGACAGCACGATCCGGTTCATCCGCTACTACCATCACGCGCTGGGAAAGCCGCACAAAGACCAGTTCATCTCGCTCGAAAGCGGCTATCACGGATCTTCGACATCCGGCGCGGGGTTGACGGCGCTGCCGATCTTTCACACCGGCTTCGGCCTGCCGCACGACTGGCAGCACAAGATCCCGTCGCATTATCCCTACCGCAACCCGGTGGGACGCGACGACGCGGCCATCATTGCCGCGTCCGTTGCCGCCCTGCGTGCCAAGATTGCCGAGCTGGGCGCCGACCGCGTCGCCGCCTTCTATGCCGAGCCGATCCAGGGCTCGGGCGGCGTTCTGGTGCCGCCGGATGGCTGGATGAAGGCGATGCGCGCGGTCTGCAGGGACCATGACATCCTGTTCGTCGTCGACGAGGTCATCACCGGTTTCGGCCGCACGGGGCCGCTGTTTGCCTGCGCCGAAGACAACGTCGTGCCGGATCTCCTCACCGTCGCCAAGGGCATGACCTCGGGCTATGTGCCTATGGGAGCGGTGTTTTTGTCCGATCGGCTCTACAGCACCATTGCCGATGGCGCGGGTCCGTCGCCGGTCGGGCATGGCCAGACCTATTCCGCCCATCCGGTGAGTGCCGCCGTGGGTCTCGCCTGCCTGGATCTTTACGAAAACGGTCTGCTCGACAACGGCCGCAAGGCCGGGGGACGGCTGCTGGACGGGCTGAACACGCTGGCCGATCACCCGCTGGTGGGCGATGTGCGCGGGCGCGGCATGCTGGCGGCGGTGGAGCTGGTCACCGACAAGGAACGCAAGACCCCGCTGCCGGCCGAGGCGGATGCCGGGCGCCGCATTTTCGACCGGGCCTGGGGAAACGGCCTGATCCTCCGCGCCTTCAACCAGGGCATCCTGGGTTTTGCGCCGCCGCTGTGCTGCACCGAGGCCGAGATCGACGCCATCGTCGAACGCACCCGGATGACGCTGGATCAGACGCTGGACGACAGGGACGTGCGGCAGGCGCTGAAGGGCTGAGCGCCACCGGGCCCGGGCCGAGAGCGGCCCCGGCCTTACGCCTCGTCGACGATCGAAGCGAGGGGAAAATGCGATTTCACGATCGGCGATTTCAGGATGACGAAGGTAAAATACTTGTCGATCCCGATTTCCATCTCGATGAGACGTTCCATGATCGCTTGGTATTCGGAGATTCCCGCCGTCATGAATTTCACCAGGTAATCGTAGCCCCCCGACACGAGGTGGCATTCGATGACCGAGTCGATCTTCTCGACAGCCTCAAGAAACCGCGCAAAGTCGATCTGGCGGTGGTTTCTGAGCGTGATTTCGGTGAAGACGGTCAGGCTCTGGCCCAGTTTGGCAATGTCGATCAGCGCCGCGTAGCCCTTGATATAACCTTCGGCCTGAAGCTTTTTGACCCGCATCAGGCAGGGGCTGGGCGAGAGGTACACCAGGTCCGCCAGTTCGACATTGGTGATCCGGCCGTTCTTCTGCAACTCAGACAGAATTCTGATGTCGATCTTGTCCAGCTTCATGCGCGTCGCCCAGCAATTGTCCAAACCATGATTAGCCGCACCGGGTCCTTCCGTCACCGGGTTCGTGGCCGGATCGGCGCGGCCCGTTCAAAATTCCGCAACCCTGCCCCACGCGGAGCGGTTCAACCGCTCGGGCGCATAGGGTGCGGGATCCACGATCGGATCGCTGCCGGTGATCAGATCCGCGATCAGGTGCCCGGCGCCGGGGCCGATGCCGAAGCCGTGGCCGCTGAATCCCGCCGCCAGGATGAACCCGGGCACGGCCTCGAGCTCGCCGATGGCCGGTACGCCGTCGGGTGTGCTGTCGATATAGCCCGCCCAGGCCTGCGTGATCTCGCAACGCGAGAGCTCGGGCAGCAATGCCGCGGCCCGCGCGAAAGTCAGGCGGATCTGGCCGGTGTCGGGCCTGGGGTCGAGAATGCGGGTGCGCTCCATCGGCGTGACCGCATCCAGCGCCCATTTCTTCAGCGTTTCATGGCCCAGCCGCCAGCCCTGCGCGCCGCCCGGTGCGAGCGCGCGCCAGCGACGGGCGAACATCGGCAGGAATTCCCGGCCGAAGCGGATCTGTTGCGGCGAGGGATCGACGCGGGCGCGCCCGCTGATCGCCAGCGTATAGCCACCGTCCAGGCGGCGGGTGAGCGACACGTCCGACGTGTGCAGCGCCTCGGGCAACCCTTCGGCTGCCGGCGAAACCGCCAGGATCGAGGACCGCACCGAGGCCTGCGGGAAACGCAGACCCAGCTGGTGACAGAAGGACGAGGCCCAGGCGCCGCCGGCCATCACCGCCGTTCTCGTGCGGATCGTGCCCGCTTCGGTCACCACGCCGCTGACCCGGCCGCCCGAAAGCTCCAGCCCGCGCGCCGCACATTCCTGATGCACCGAACCGCCGAGGGTCATGGTCGCAGCCGCAACCCGCGGGACGGCAATGGAGGGATCGGCGGTGCCGTCGCTGGGAGAAAACACCCCGCCTTTCCACCTGCGCCCGGTGGCGCGGCCCCGCGCGCTGGCTTCGTCGGCGGTCAGCACATGGGTGGTGACGCCGACGGTCCGGGCAAAGTCGCGCCATGCCGCCCAGCCCGCGATCTCGGCTTCGTCCTGGGACAGATAGAGCAATCCGCAGCGGCGGAACCCGACATCGGCCCCGATCTCGCCGGCCAGGGCATCCCAGAGCGCAAGGCTCCTGGTGGCCATCGGCAGTTCGCGCGCGTCGCGGTTCTGCTGCCGGCACCATCCCCAGTTGCGGCTGGATTGCTCCGCGGCGACCCGGCCTTTCTCGACCAGTGCCACCTTGAGCCCGCGCCGCGCGAGATAATATGCCGTGAAGACCCCGACCACCCCTGCGCCGATGACGACGACATCGGCTTCGCGCGGGAGCGACCGGCTCGACGTGATTTGCATGAGCGGTACGGGCATCGGTTTTCTCCAGGCTTTGGCCAATCCTATGCGACGCGCCACATCACCGGGCCGCGGAGTTGGCTCAAAGGCGGCATCTTATGCGGAAAACCGGCCCAATTTCAGGAGATTACCCCGTCAACCGGGCGAACTCCCGGCCTGAACGCCGGGTGCAACGCCGCTGCGAGCGCCGCTTCGCCCGGCAAAATAACGCCGGACCGGGGCGCAATGGCACACTTTGACGCACGCCGGCGCAGGCCGCTGGCAGTCCGGATGGGCCGATCGGGCCAGAAAAGGCGGCCGAGGCAGGCGCAGAATAAAATGCCTTTCCCGTCTGAGACAGCAGATGATCGTGCCGGGCCACCAGAAGATTTGAACGACTCTACTGCCCGATCCGGGTCAGGATTGATGAAACGAGGCGCGATACCGGTTTGCTGAACCCGCGCATCAGGAAGGAAATGTCGATGACCGGAAGGATCCACTCGGTAGACAAGCCCGATGTCGCGCTGTCGGTACACGGCCTGGCGGTGATCCTGCCCAAAGACATGGAACGGACGTACGCGGTCGAGAATGTCTCGTTCGATCTCCCCCGGGGCCAGATCCTGTGCGTGATCGGCGAATCCGGATCGGGCAAGTCGGTGACGGCCAACACGATCATGGGCCTGTTGCCGAAGGTCATCAGCGTTGCCGCCGGGTAGATCCGGCTGGAAGGGCGTGAAATCATCGGCATGGGCCCTGAGACACTGCGGAGTTTGCGCGGACGGGTGGTGTCGATGATCTTTCAGGACCCGCTCTCGGCGCTCAACCCCCTGATGACGGTCGGCGCGCAGATCGACGAGGCGATGCAGGCTCACGGCGTCGGCACCTCGACTTCCCGCCGCGAGCGGGCCATCGAATTGATGACAGAGGTCGGCCTGCCCGACCCGGAACTGATGTATCATCAATATCCCTTCAGACTGTCGGGAGGGCAGCGCCAGCGGGTGATGATCGCCATGGCACTCGCACTTGAGCCCACGATCCTGATCGCCGATGAGCCGACCACCGCGCTCGATGTGACGACACAGGCGCAGATCCTCGACCTGATCCGCGACATCCAGCGACGCAAGGACATGAGTGTGATGTTCATCACGCATGATTTCGGCGTCGTTGCCGAGATCGCCGACAGCGTCGTGGTGATGGAGAAAGGCCACGTTGTCGAACAGGGCGCCGCTGCCAAGGTTCTGACAGCGCCCGAGCATCCCTACACCCAACGCTTGATCGCCGCCGTTCCTCATCTGACTGGCGAGGATCGGGCGGCAGGTCTGGACGCGAAAGCCGATCCGATCCTGAAGGTCGAGGGTCTGGTGAAGACCTACCACAGTGGAAGCAGGATTTTACGCACTCACCGGGTTGTTCCCGCCGTGAAGAATGTCTCCTTCGAACTCGCTCCCGGTCACACGCTTGGCATCGTCGGCGAAAGCGGCTCGGGCAAGTCGTCGCTCGGTCGCTTGCTTGTCAAGCTGATGGAGACGGACAGTGGCCGAATTCTGTTCGATGGCACCGATATCGCGGCCCTGCATGAGGCGGAATTCCGACCGCTGCGCCAGAAGATCCAGATGATCTTTCAGGACCCCTTCGCCTCGCTCAACCCGCGCATGACGATTGGACGGATCCTGACCGTCGGACCGGTGGCGCATGGAATGGGTATTGCCGAAGCCCGCCGCGAGGCGCGCGCGCTGCTCGACCATGTCGGTCTCGACATCGGCGCCTACGACCGCTACCCGCACGAGTTTTCGGGAGGCCAGCGCCAGCGCATCGGCATTGCCCGGGCACTGATGTTCAAGCCGAAGCTGCTGATTGCCGACGAAGCGGTCTCGGCCCTCGACGTGTCGATTCAGGCGCAGATTCTGCAGCTTCTGGACCGGATCCAGCGCGAGACGGGGGTGTCGATGGTCTTCATCACCCACGATCTGCGCGTAGCCAGCCAGATCTGCGACCGCATCGCGGTGATGCAGAAAGGACAGATCGTCGAGCAAGGTCCGCCCAGCCAGATATTCCTGAATCCGCAAGCCGCCTACACCCGTGAACTCGTCGCCGCCATTCCCGGAGAACACCCGGCCGGGCGGCATCCGGTGGCCGCCGAAGTCTAGGAACCAAACCAAGACCAACCAAGGGAGAAAGACAATGACCAAACAAGATCACAATAAATCCACCTATACGCGGCGCGCTGCGCTGCGAATGATGGCCGCGGGCGGAGCCGTAGGGCTCATCGCGCCCAACCTGCTGGGCAAGCCTGCTTTTGCCCAGACCCCGCCCGAAACGCCGACCGGCCGCATCGTCGTCGGCCTGTCGCAGGAACCGACCGTGTTCAACCCGCTGATGCCGCATATCGAGGTCGATGACGGGGTGAACTTCTCGGTCTTCGACGCGCTGTTCCGCATCAATGTGGATGGCGTGATCGTACCGAACCTCGCCGCCGAGGTGCCGAGCCAGGACAATGGCGGGATCTCCGAGGACGGGCTGAACTGGCGTATCAAGCTGCGCGATGACGTGACCTGGCACGATGGCACGCCCTTCACCGCCGAGGATGTCAAGTTCACCCTCGAACTGATCGTCAACCCGGACTTCCGCGCCTGGCGCACCACCGGGCATACGCTGGTTCGCGACATCACCGTGGTCTCGCCGACCGAGCTGACCTGGCGCATGGAAGAGGCCTTCGCGCCCTACATGTCGTTCCTGACCGAAACCTTCATGGTGCCCAAGCACATCCTGGAAGCCGAGGCCAACCCGAACGAGGCCGCGTTCAACCAGGCGCCCATCGGCACCGGCGCGTTCAAATGGGGCCAGCGCCTTGCCGGCGACCGGCTCGAGCTGGTGGCCAACCCCGAGTACTTCGGCGAAGGCCCCTACATCGAGCAGCTGGTGTTCAAGTATATCCCCGACATGACGGTGCTCTACGCCCAGTTCAAGAGCGGCGATATCGATGTGGTCGGGCAGGCCTATATCACCCCCGACAATTACGCCGAGGCCAAGACCCTGGCGGACCGGGTGGTGACGGCCCAGCCCAAGGGGTCGGTCGAGTCGGTCTACCTCAACCAGGAACGCCCGGTGTTCAAGGACCGGGCCGTGCGCGAGGCGCTCTATCTGGCGATGGATCGTCCGGCGATCATCGACGCCCTCTATTACGGGGTGCCAAGCCCGACCGAAACCTTCATGCCGCCGCAGTCCTACTACTACAACCCGGATCTGCCGAAGCAGGAGTTCAACCTCGACCGCGCACGCCAGATCCTGGACGAGGCCGGCTGGGTGCCGGGCGCCGATGGCATCCGCGAAAAGGACGGGGTGCGCTTGTCCTTCAAGAACTCGACCACGGTCGGCAACCACCTGCGCGAGCAGACCCAGCAGTTCCTGCAGCAGACCTTCGCCGACATCGGCGTGGAGATGACGATCGAGAACCTGCCCCCGGCGGTGATGTGGGGCGAATTCTGGGGTCAATCGCAATTCGACTCGGCCATGGTCGGCATCACCTATCTGGTCGGCGGCGATCCGGATGTGACCTATCGCTTCCACACCGACGCCATCGCGGCCAAGGGCGGCAGCGGGTCGAACAACGCGCAGTATTCCAACCCCGAGGTCGATGCGCTGCTGATCGAAGGCAGCCGCACCTTCGACCCCGAGAAGCGACGCGAGATCTACTTCCGGGTTCAGGAGATCATTCGGCAAGACCTGCCGTTCCTGCCTCTCTTCGCGCTCACGAACGTCTATGGCCGAAAGGCCGGCATCGAGGGTTTCGAGGTAAACACCAACACGCGGACCGAATCCTCGCACGCAGCCGCCTGGTACTGGGCCTGACCTAACTTCTGCCGCCCGGGGCCTTCGCTCCGGGCGGCAGGCACAATGCCGTTGGACGTGTCCCGGAGGACAAAAACATGCCCGCATTCCTGCTCAAACGTTTCATTCAGAGCATCATTCTGCTGGTGATTGTCTCGATCATCGGCTTTGTCGTGCTCAACCTCATTCCGGGCGGGCCATTGGCGCAATACGCGCTCGACCCCGGCATGACCGAGGCCGACAGGGCCCGGCTTGCCGAACAACTCGGCCTGAACCGCCCTCTGATCGTGCAATATTTCGACTGGGCATGGAGGCTGCTTCAAGGCGACTGGGGAACATCGTTCCGCGATGGCAATTCGGTGCTGACCGTCATTGGCCGGCATATCTTCGCGACATTGCTGCTGATGGGCTCCTCGACCGTCATCGCCATCGCCATCGGGACCTGGATCGGTATCCGCGGCGCCACCCACCGTTACTCGGCCTTCGACTATGCCGCGACCGTGGGGGCCATGGTCGCCCTGTCGATCCCGACCTTCTGGTTCGGCCTGATCGGCATCTACGTCTTTTCTCTGCAGCTGGGCTGGCTGCCGGCAGGCAACATGTACACGATCGGCAACGCCTCGGTGCTGGATTACCTGCACCATCTGATCATGCCCTCGGTGGTGCTGGCGCTGGTCCATATCGCGATCTGGAGCCGCTACATGCGCACCGCGACGATGGACGCGATCAGCCAGGAATTCGTCAAGACCGCCCGCGCCAAGGGAGTGAGTGAACGCCGGGTGCTGATGAAACATGTCGTGGGCAATGCGCTGTTGCCGATGATCACTCTGGCAGGTGTGCAGCTGCCATCGCTGCTGACCGGTGCGCTGGTGACGGAAACCGTCTTCACCTGGCCGGGTATGGGGCGGCTGTTCCTCGATAGTCTCGGTTACAGCGACTACCCGGTCGTGATGGGGCTGCTGATGTTCTCGGCCATTCTCACCATCGCCGGCAATCTGATTGCAGACATCGTCGTCGCCGTCGTCGACCCACGCATTCGTCTGGCCTGACGCCAGCCCCAAAGCAACAGGAGGCCACCGATATGTCCACCCTCACCGCAACCCATTCCCCCAGGCGCTGGTGGCAAAGCCGCGTGATGCGCCGCTTCCTGAGCCATCGTCTGGCACTCCTGGGGTTGCTGATGATCAGCCTGCTGACGCTTGCCTGCATTGTCGGCCCTTATCTGCTGCCCTATGACTCGCTCTATATCGACCTCAGGGCCAGGTTCTCGCCGCCCTTCACGGGCGATCATTACCTGGGCACCGACCCGCTGGGGCGGGACATTGCCGCCCGGCTCCTGATGGCCGGACGGATCTCGCTTCTGGTCGGGTTCTTCGCCATGGTGCTGTCGATCCTCGTCGGCACGCTGGTTGGCGTGATCGCCGGCTATCGCGGCGGCTGGATCAGCGCGGTGCTGATGCGGACCGTCGACGGGTTCCTGTCCTACCCGACGATCTTCCTGCTGCTGGCGCTGGCGGCGGCGCTGAAACCCAGCCCGGTGATGATCACCATCATCATTGCAGTCACCAGCTGGATGGAAGTTGCCCGGATCGTCGAGGCCGAGGTCCGCTCGCTTAAGGAACGGGAATTCGTGCTTGCCGGGCGCATGCTGGGGCTCAGCCGGTCGCACATCATGTTCCGCGAGATCCTGCCCAATGCCATCGGGCCTATCATCGTGGCCGCAACCCTGACAGTCGCTCGGGCGATCCTGCTGGAGGCCTATGTCAGCTTTCTCGGCTTCGGAATCCAGCCGCCGCTGCCGAGCTGGGGCAACATGCTGAACGGTGCCCAGCAATACCTGGCAACCGCGCCCTGGCTCGCGATCATCCCGGGTGCCGCAATCACCATCGCCGTCTCCAGCTTCAACTTCATCGGCGACGGACTGCGCGACGCGCTCGACGTGCGCAACGACACGATCTGAACCGAGCGCCCCGCCCTGCCGGGTGGGGAAACCGGCGCCGTGCACATGAAACACCCGCCCGAACCTGACGCGTTCGGGCGGGTTTTCTCGGTGCGACCACCGGGCCGCGGGTTACGGGTAATAGCCGAGGATCGATTTGGTCTCGAGGTATTCCAGCAGGCCCTCGACCCCGTACTCGCGGCCGTTGCCGGATTGCTTGAAGCCGCCGAACGGTGCGTGCGGATCCCAGGCCGGATAATTCAGATGCACCTGACCGGCGCGGATTTGCGAAGCGACCTCCCGGACCGCCGCCATATCGCTGCCCTGCACATGGGCGCCGAGGCCATAGACGGTGTCGTTGGCGATGGCGATCGCCTCTTCGACACTGTCGTAGGGGAGGATGCAGAGGACCGGTCCGAAGATTTCCTCCTGGGCGATACGCATGTCGGTGCGCACGTCGGTGAAGATCGTCGGGTTGACAAAGAGGCCCGCATTCACCCCGCCCGGACGGCCCGGCCCTCCGGCAACAAGCCGCGCGCCTTCGGCGATCCCGGCGTCGATCATGGCCTGAACCCGGTCGAATTGCGCGCGGTTGGCGATCGCGCCATGGGTACTGGTCGCAGACAGCGGATCGCCGACGACGATCTCCCCGGCGGCCCGTACGGCCAGCGCCTCGACTTCGGCCATGCGCGCGCGCGGCACGATCATCCGGGTCGGCGCGCTGCAGGATTGGCCGAGATTGCGGAAGGCGGCGGCGACTCCCGGCGCGACCGCGCGCACGAGATCGGCATCGGGCAGGATCACGTTGGGCGATTTGCCCCCCAGCTCCTGCGCCACGCGCTTGACGCTCGGCGCGGCGGCCTGGGCCACCGCGACGCCCGCGCGGGTCGACCCGGTGATCGAGATCATGTCGACATCCGCATGGGCAGCAAGCGCGGCGCCGACGCCGGCGCCGTCGCCCTGCACCAGGTTGAACACTCCGGCGGGGAAGCCCGCGTCCTCCACCGCTTCGGCAAACAGCAGCGCATCGAGCGGCGACAGCTCGCTCGGCTTCAGTACGACCGTGCAGCCCGCGGCCAGCGCCGGGGCCACCTTGGCGGTGATCTGGTAGAGCGGCCAGTTCCAGGGCGTGATCAGCGCGCAGACACCGATCGCCTCATGGGCGATGGCGGTCTGGCCGCGCGGCCGGACGAAGGCGAATTCCGACAACACCTCGACGGCGGTCTTCACATGGGCGACGGCCAGCGGCACCTGCGCCGCGCGGGCGTAGCCGATGGCCGCGCCCATTTCCAGGGTCAGGCACTGGGCGAAAAGCTCGCGGCGATCCTCGATCAGCGCGGCGAGACGGGAGAGCAGGGTCGCCCGGGTCGCGGGCGCGCTGCGGCTCCAGCCGGGAAAAGCGCGCCGCGCCGCCGCGACGGCCGCGTCCACATCCATCCCGTTGCCCAGCGGAAACCCGCACGCCTCCGCTTCCGTGGCCGGATTGATCACGGCGCCACGGTCAGTGCCGTGCGGCGCGGTCCAGACCCCGCCGATGAAGAACCGATCCAGGTGGCCGGTCGCGGCCAGGTGTTCGAGGGGGGCGGTCACGTCACAAGGTCCTTCATCCGGTAGTAGGCGCCCAGCACCGGGAGGAACCAGGGGCGGCCGAAATAGCCCGGGATCGCGGGCCAGTCGAAATCCTTCCACGGGTTCAGCTCCGGCTGGCCGTCCATGACCTCCGCCATGACATGGCCCATCAGCGTCGCCATATGGGTGCCGTGGCCGCTGTAGCCGGTGGAATAATAGATCCCGTCGCGCTCTCCGGCGCGGGGCAGACGGTCGCGGGTCATGTCCACCAGCCCGGCCCAGCAGTATTCGACCCGCGCGGTCGCGAGCTCCGGATAGACATCGGCCATCGTCGCTTTGAGGATCCGGCCGCTCTTCTCGTCGGATTGCGGGTTGGAGCCGGCGAACCGCGCCCGTCCGCCGAACAGCATCCGGTTGTCGGGCGTCAGTCGCCAGTAGACGACGAGGTTGCGGGTATCGACCACGTTGCGCCCGGCGGGCATCAGCCGGGCGATCTGTTCGCGCGGCAGCGGCTCGGTCACGATCAGGAAGGCGCCCACCGGCACGATACGGCGACGGATCCAGCCGAGCGGCCCCTCCTGCGAGATCCCGCTGGCGAGCAGCACCTGCCGCGCGGTGATCCGGCCCCGGGGCGTTTCCACCACATGGCCACCATCGCGTTTGCGCAACGCCGTGACCGGGGCCTGTTCGTAGATGTCTGCGCCGCGGCGCGCCGCCGCCCGCGCCAGCCCGCGGACATAACGCCCGACATGCATCTGCGCGCTTTTGGGAAACAGGAGCCCGCCGTGGTAGCGATCGGTCCCCACCTCGGCGTGCAGGTCCGATTTCGCGATCATCCGGGTTTCGGGATCGGCGCCCTCGGCCAGCAGCGCCTGGCTGCGGGCGAGCTTGTCGTAATGGTCGGGCTTGGCGGCCAGCTTCAGCTTGCCGACCCGCGCGAAACTGCAATCGATCCCTTCCTCGCGCACCAGCTTCTCGACCAGATCGACACCGGAATCGAAGGCCTTGTAGAGCGCGTTCGCCTTGTCCCTGCCGAAGGTGCCAACCATGGAACCGTAATCCTGGGCGAAGCCGTTGTTGCACATGCCGCCATTGCGGCCCGAAGCGGCGTTGCCGACGGTCGTGGCCTCCAGCAGAGCGACCCGGGCGCCCTTCCTGGCAAGCGCCAACGCGGCGGAGGATCCGGTGATCCCGCCACCGACCACGGCCACGTCATACGCGCCTTCGGGCGGGCCGGAGGGGATCTGGTCGAATGGCGCGGAGGTATCGAGCCAATAGGGGGTCAGTTTCATGTCTTGCACCGCCAAAGCTGGGTTTCATGAGGTCCGGGAGGGGCGCGCCCCTACCAGCCGCGCATGCGCGGCCAACGGGCGCGGCATTGCGGCCCCGGGCCGTCGACCACGCTGTAGATTTCATGCTGGGCCGCCATCGCGCAGGCATGGTTGGGCAGGATCCGCACCCGCGCGCCGACCTGCAGATCCGGCATCGCCCTGTCCGAGCCGCGGCGGATCTTGAGGATGCCGTGCTCCTGGCTGGCCTCGGCCACGATCACGTCTTCCAGCACCCGCCCGCTTTCGTCGCAGACCATGCCGTAGCCCTGGTCGACGCGCTGGTTCGCCGTGCCCCGGTCGCGCGACAGCGCCATCCAGCCCGCGTCGACCAGCACCCAGCCCTTTTCGGGCTTGGTGCCGATCACCGTGGCCAGCACGGAAAGCGCGATATCGTCCACCGCGCAGACCCCGACGCCGTGCTGGACCAGGTCGAAGAACATGTAGACGCCGGCGCGCAGTTCGGTGATGCCGTCCAGCCGCTCGGCAAAATGTGCCGTCGGGGTCGAGCCAATGCTGACGACAGGGCAGGCATGGCCGCGCGCGCGCAGAAGCTCGGCGACGCGCACCGTGGCCCGGCGTTCGTTTTCCGCGGCCTTCACCAGCGCCCGGGGCCTGTCCAGCCGGTAGGATTCCCCGGCATGGGCGAGCACGCCGGCCAGCCGGGCACCGGCGGCAACGACCCTGTCGGCCACTTCGGGCAGCAGCGGATCGTCCGGTTTCAACCCGCCGCGATGATCGTCGCAATCCAGCTCGATCAGCACCGAGGGCACCACGCCGGAGGCCTCGCGCGCCTGGGCCAGCGCATCCGCCTGTTCGACGCTGTCGAGCAGCAGCTTCACCTCGGCGCCGCTGCGGGCGCAGAGCGCCATCGCCCGGACCGCGGAGGCCGGCGAGAGGCCGACCGCATAGGTGATATCGCGATAGCCGTGAGCGGCGAAATACTCTGCCTCGGCAAGGGTGGACACCGTGATCGGGCCGGGGGCGCCGGGGAAGACGACCCGGGCAACGTCGATGCTCTTGGCCGTCTTCATATGCGGGCGCAGCACCACGCCGAGCGCCGCGGCGCGGTCGGCGAGCCGCCGAACGTTGCGGTCCAGCTTTGCGCGGTCCAGCAGCAGCGCCGGCGTGACGAGATCGCCGAGGGTTTCCGCCTGTCCGGCCCCAGTTCCGCTCACGCGCATCTTCCCCATCCTCCCCGTGGCTATCCGAGGGACTGGCTCGCCAGCGCATACATGCGCGCGGCCCCGTCCGGGACCGGCCGCTGTCCCCGGACCATCGCGGTCCCCTGATCGGTGCGCGGCAGGCCGAGGCGCGCCAGCCAGTCGCTCAACCCGTGTTCGCCGTGAACGTCGATCCGCACGAACTGCCCGTGCAGCCCCGCGAGCTGGTCCAGGATCAGGCGTCTGGCGTCATCGGTGCTTTCGGCGGCGACCGGGCCAACGACGGTGCCGCGCCCGAACCGGCGGGAGATCGCGTAGCCCGCGATGCCATGGGCGCCGTCGATGATCGTGACGCGGCCGATCCGGGCCAGCGCGGCCACCAGCGGCGCCCGGTCGAGACCGGTGGCCCGCCGGTCGAAATCCTGGATCGCGGGGAGGTCGGCGGCGGTTGCCGAGCTGATGCCCTCCCCGCCCGCCACGGCCACCTCGAGCCGCGCCTGGTGCTGAACGATGGTCCCCACCTCGACGAAGCCGCGCCGTTTGTAGAGCGTCATCCCCTCCCTGGTGGAACACAGCGCCACATTGCGCCCCCGGGTCGCGTCGAGCAGCCCGTCGAACAACCGCGCGCCATGGCCACGGCCCTGTTCGGCGCCGGTGACGATGATCATGCCGACATTGGCATGGCTCTGCCCGAAGGGCCACCACAGGGCGGTGCCGATCAGGGTGCCATCCCGTTCCAGCGCCAGGCCGTGGCCCGCCGCGGCGGCGAACGCCCAGTCCTCCAGCCGATAGGGCCACCCCATCTCCTGCGACAGCCTCAGCGCCCCGGGCAGGTGCCGCGCCGCAAAGCCTGTCACCTCCGCTTGCACCCCAGGTGTCTTTCGGTCCGCCTCAAACGCCATTGCCGGATGCCTTTCGATCGTCCGGGATCGTGTTGTCCCGTGCCGACAGCCTGGCGCCCGGCGCACCGTTTTCACTGCCGTTTTTCCCGGCCAACTCGGCAGGATCATTCGTTCTGCCCTGCCTCTCAGCATAAAAGACGGCGAAAATCGGGGGACAAATGAGCGCCCGCCAGGAGCCGCTTCTGCGCGGCGTTCGACGGATTGCGAAACGCGTGGCGCAGGAGGAGACGACCATGATCCACATCGGCGAAGAAGACTCGGCGGGCCTCGTCACCCATGACCTTGCCTATGCGGCGGTCCGCGCGGCGCTGATCGCCGCCGCCTCCGGCCGGAGCGGAGTGTTTCCGGCGGTTCTCGGCCGGTCCTGCGACCCGGGCAATACCTTCTCGGTCAAATCCGGCTGGTCGAGCGATCTGACCGGCGTGAAGGTCGGATCGTTCTGGTCGGGAAATCCGGCGCGCGGCCTGCCCCGGCACAATTCCACCATCGTGCTGCTCGATCAGGAGACCGGCCGGCTGCGCGCCGTGATCGAAGCCGGAGAGGTCAACGCCTACCGGACCGCGGCCTCCGACGCGGTCGCCGCCGATCTGCTGGCCCGCCCCGAGGCGCGGGTGCTCGCAGTCTTCGGCGCCGGAAACCAGGCGTTGTTCGAAGTGGCCGCGCTGGCGCGGATCCGCCCCATCGACACGGTGCTGGTGGTGGCCCGCCCCTCGCCGCGCCGCGACGCTTTCGTCGCGACGGTGATGGAACGCGGGCTGGACGCGCGGGCGGTCCCGGCCGAGGCGGCGGTGCGCGGCGCCGATATCGTGGTCGCGGCCACCCCCGCGCGCGCAGCGCTGTTCGAGGCCGACTGGGTCGCGCCGGGCACCCATGTGGTCAGCATGGGTTCCGACGCGCCGGGCAAGCAGGAATTGCCGGTGGCGCTGCTGCACCGGGCGCGTCTGTTCTGCGATCTGCGGTCGCAATCGGTTCAGATCGGCGATTTCCAGCACGCGCGCGCGGCCATCGAGGCGGGCGAGCTGGCGCTGACGCAGATCGGCGATGTCATCGAGGGGCGCCGGCCGGGCCGTCTGGAGGAGGGTGAGATCACCGTCTATGACAGCTCCGGGATCTCGCTCCAGGATCTCTACATCGCCGAAGCTCTGATCCGGGAACAGGCAAGACGGGCCGCGCAGGATGCGTCATAAGTGCCGCGACCGCGGTCCGGCCCGCGGTCGACGCCCGACGGCGGCCGCACGCAGCGACGTGTTTGACATCGCAGCCGCGGGCTGGTCGAACGGCAGGATCACCCAAAGGGAGCGGTCAGCTTGTCCATTTTCGCACTTATCGCCGTGGCGCTCATCGTGGCATTGCACCTGTACATCGCATGGTTCGAGATGTTCGCATGGGAAACGGTCGGGCGGCGCGTATTCCGCACGCTGCCGGCGGATCTCTTTGCACCGACAAAGGTGCTCGCCTTCAATCAGGGGGTATACAACGGGTTGCTGGCGCTCGGCCTGATCTGGTCGCTGTTCATCGGCGATCCGCACTGGCAGCGCCTTGTCGCCAGTTGTTTCCTGATCCTGGTCGCGCTGGCGGGGCTCGCCGGTGCGGTGTCCGCCGCGCGCCGGATCCTCTTTGTCCAGACCGTGCCGTCCCTGATCGCCCTGGCCCTGGTCTGGCTGGGCTGATCCGATCCCGACCTAGGCCGCCGGTCCGGCCAGCTTGACCAGCGCGCGCTCCAGCGCGGCGAGGAAGAGCTCCACATGCGCCGCCTCGCAGACGAGCGGCGGGCGGACCTTGAGCGTGTCCTCGTTGGCCCCGGTGGTGCTGATGAGCACGCCGTCGTCGCGCATTGCGTTGACCACATCGAGCGCCAGCGCGCGCCGCGCTTCGGGCGCGGCCCCGTCTTCGCCGATATCGACCCCGAGGAACAGGCCCGCATTGCGGGTCGCGCGAATGCCGGTCTGCCGGCCGGCGATCCGGTCGATCCCGTCGCGCAGGCGCTGGCCCATGGTTGCCGCGTTTTCCACGATCCGGTCGCGCTTGAGGATCGTCAGCACCGCATCCGCCGTGGCGATGCCCACGGTGTTGCCGGCGAAGGTGTTGGAATAGCGGGCGATGGCGCCGAACCGCTCCATCGGGTCCTTCCGGCCGACCACGGCGCCGATCGGGAAGCCGTTGCCCATCGGCTTGCCGAGCGTGGCGAGGTCGGGCACGATCCCGTGCCGCTCGAACCCCCACATATGGGCGCCGGTGCGCCCGAAACCCGGCTGCACCTCGTCGGCGATGACCAGGCCGCCAGCCTCGCGTACCGCCGCCACAGCCCCTGCGATGAAGCCGGGCGGGTCGATCCAGACGCCATCGCTGGAAAAGATACTGTCGAACAGGAGCGCCGCCACGCCGATGCCGCGACGGTTCAGATCGTAAATCGCCGCGCGCACCTGCGCCTCGAAGAAATCCGCCGCCTGCGCCTCGGGCACGCCCGCGGGCCCCGGCAGCGAGACCATCCGCACATTGGGGCTGAGCTTCACGGCCTCTCCCAGATTGGGCGAAACCGCCGCCGCCGCGGCGCTGGTGCCATGATAGGCATAGGACGAGACGATCACGCCTTCATGGCCGCTGACATGGCGGGCGATCCGCAGCGCCAGGTCGTTCGACTCGCTGCCCGTGCAGGTGAACACCACCCGGTCGATCTCGGACGGAAAGGTCTCGACCAGCCGTTCGGCATAATCGACCAGGCGCGGTTCGAGATAGCGCGTATTGGCGCTGATCCGCCCGGCCTGTTCGGCCATGGCGGCGTTCACCTCCGGGTGGCAGTGACCGAGCGCGGGGACGTTGTTGTAAAAGTCGAGATAGGCCCGCCCGTCCGGATCGTAGAGCCACATGCCGTCGCCGCGCACGACATGCACCGGTCTGCGGTATTGCAGCCGGTAGGAGGCGCCGAGCACGCTGTCGCGCCGCGCGATCAACGCGGCTTCGCGGCCGGGCAGATCGGTTTCGCCCGGCCGGTAGCGATTGGGCATGAGATCGGTGGTCATGGTCTGCTTCCTGTCTGGTGGTGGGGGCCGCCCGGGGCCTCCGGCGGCGGCAGGTCCAGCGCGGCCCGCACCGCCGCCTCGCCCGCCGGGCCGTCGAGCCGCGCCAGGATCGCAAGGCCCCGTTCGGCCCGCGCGACGTTCTTCTTGATATACGCGGCTTCGGCGGGAAAGAGCTGCGCGCGCCAGTGGTTGACCAGGATCAGAGCACTCTGCCGCGCCTTCATCAATCCGCCAAGCAGCCGCGCTTCCAAGGCCGAAACCGGCAGGACCGAGGCATAGCCTGCAATGAGGTGTTCAGCCCCGCCCAGGGCAAGGGCCGGATCGGTGACGACATGGCCGGCGGCGATCGCCAGATCCTGAATTCGGGGGTTCCAGCCGCCATTGCCGAAATCGATGAAGCCCAGCCCCCGGTCGGTCACGATCATGTTGTGCGGGCTGGGATCGTTGTGGGTGATCTGCCAGGTCAGATCGGCGATCTGCGGCGCAATCTCCCCCACATACTCCGCCATCGCCGTGCGAACAGTGTCGGCAACGGCGCCGGACGGCAGGTCGCGGGCCAGCTCCGTCAGCCGCGGCCAGCAGCCGATGTTCCACAGAACCGGGCGATCCGCCGCTGGCGGCCCGGATTGCGCAAGCGCAAGATCCAGCCGGGCAAGCGCGCTGCCGGTTCGGAAAAGCAGCGCCGGCGCGGGGGTCGCCCGATGCAGGGGGAGACCGTCGATCCGGGTCTGCAGATAGCCGCAGAGCCCATGTTCCTCGAACGTCAGCGCGCCGCCGCGCGTGCGGAGAACCTGCGGGGCGATGAAACCGGCCGCCCCCTCAAGCCCGGCGAGGACAGTGCTTTGAAACCGGAAACTGTCGACCGCTTCCGGTCTCGTCGAGGTCTTCAGGATCAACCGGCGACCGTCCGGCAGCGCGACCGCCACCGTGCGCTCCACCTCGGAGGACAGCGTCGCGGTCGCCCCCGCGAGCCCGTAGTGACGCTTCAGTACATCCGCCGAGTTGTCCGCCTCCGGGGTATCGGGCCGCACCGACAGATTGGCGGAGGCGGCGCGAAAATCGGCGTCGGTCGAGGCGATGGCCCCGGGCCGGTGCGGCCGCGCCGCACCCGCAGGTCCGTTGCCGCGACCTGCGGCGGGTGCGAGGGCTGGAAGGTCGGGACCGACGGCCACCTTGTGCGATCCCCGCCCTCAGATCCCGAACACGCCGGGCAGCGCCGAGATATCGCGGATCTCGGTGTATTCGTAGAAAGGGTTGGCCGGCTCGTGGCCGCGATTGACCCAGACCTTGTTCTTGATCCCCAGATCGTAGGCGGACATCAGGTCGTGCCGGAAGGACGAGGACACGTGGGTGATGTCTTCCGGTCCACAGCCCAGCATGTCGAACATGTACTCGAAGGCCCGGAAATGCGGCTTGTAGGCGCCGGCGTCCTCGGCGGTGTAGACGGCATGGAACGGCGCGCCGAGCTTGGCGATGTTCGAATGAATCTGCGCATTCATCGAGTTGGTGATGGTCACCAGCGGGATTTCCTTCGCGAGCTTGGCCAGACCTGCGGGCACGTCGGAATGCGGCCCCCAGGACGGAATCCGGTTGTAGATCATTTCCGCGTCTTCGGCGCGGAAGGCGACGGCGTTGCGCCGGCAGGCGCGCTCCAGCGCATTGTGAACGACATCCGCATAGGGTTTCCAGGCCTGCATCACCTCGTCGAAGCGATAGCCCTGGAAATTGTTGATGAACTCCCGCATGCGCGGCTCGTCCAGGAGATCGCCGTACAAGTCCCGGGCGGCGGCGGCCATCTGGAAGTCGATGAGGGTCCCGTGGGTGTCGAAGGTCACGTATTTCGGGCGGAAATGATCCATGGCTGAAGCTCCTGCAAACCTGTGGTCCTGACCGAGCATAGCCGCGGGCGTTTGGCAGAATGTGCCGCAATCCAGGACCTTCCGGCACAAGGCACTCGAGTCCGCGAGCACCGCAGCACGTCCTTCCGAACGCCTGTTGCGGCGGTCTCGCAATAGTGTGACGCTGGCGGTCCGGCCGCGCGGCTCCTCGCGTCGCGGTCGCCCCCGGCGCGCGCGTTGCGTGCCGGTTTCAGCCGTGAAACCAAGGGGCTGCAAGGCGTTGTTGCCACCGCAGGCGGCGTTTCGGGGGTCAGCGGCGCGCCCGTCGCCAGGCGATCCCGTCCTGCACGCCGAATCCCTTGAGAAGCGCCGGCAGGAACCAGGGCGTGCCGCGATAGAACGGGATCGCTGCCGGCGGGCGGAAGTCGAAGGCGCTGCGCGCCTGCTCGGAACCGCCGATGAGCCTGTGCGCCGCGCGGGTGCCGACCCACGGCGCCCAGACCACGCCCGAACCGCAGAAACCCGAGGCATAGACCACCCCGTCCCGTTCGAAGATCCGCGGGATCATGTCGCGGTTCATCGCCACGTTGCCGAACCAGCTGTGCGTGAGGCGCACGGGGGCGAGTTCGGGGAAGATCTGGGTCAGCCCGTCGCGCAGCCGTATTGTCGGCGCGGCCGGATCCCCGCTGCGGGAGCTGTCGCGGCCGCCTAGGAGGATGCGTTTGCCATCGGGCGACGGGCGGTAATAGAACCCCAACTGGCGGTTTTCCCCCATCATCATCCGCTTCGGCATCAGCCGTGCCATCCGTTCCGGCGCAAGCTCCTCGGTGGCGATGATGCGGCTGCGCACCGGCACCAGGCGTCGGCGCAGAAACGGCGCAGCGCCATCGGTATAGCCGTTGGTGCAGACCAGGACCTGCCGCGCCTGCACCGTGCCGGCCGATGTCGTGACGCTGAACCTGTCGCCCTCGCGCTCGATGGCGGTGACCGGGGTCTGCGAATGCACACTCAGCCCCGCGGCAAGCGCAACGCGCAGAAGCTCGGCGTAGAATTTGGCCGGGTGGAGGCCGCCGATATCCATCCGCACCGTCCCGCCGCGGTAGAACGCGCTGCCGACATAGGCGCGCTGCTCGGCATGGGGGACGGCAAAGGACACGATCCCCAATCGCTTCGCCAGCAGCTCGGCCGTGCGGGCCATCTTGTCGTATTGGTCGTAGCCGAGCGCGCCCTTGAACGCGCCGACCAGCTCGAGGTCGCAGTCGAGCCCCTCGGTCTCGATGAGGTCGTAAAGGAATGCGCGCGCACGCTTGCCCTCGGCTTCGATGGCCATCGCCGTCGCTTCGCCGAAGTGCCTGGCGAGCGTCGCAAAATCCGGCCGGATGTTGCCGCTGGTGATCCCGCCATTGCGCGTCGACGCTCCCTCGCCGGGGCGCATCGCGTCGAACGCGGCGACCGCGCGGCCTGCGCGCGCCAGCGTCAAACCGGCCGCGATGCCGGCATATCCCGCCCCGACAATCGCCACGTCCAGCGTCCTGGCCACCGGCTCTTGCGGCAGCGGCACGACGGGGGCAGCGTCCCACCAGTAGGGAGTGTTCATGTCAGCGACTTTCGGTTCGTTCATCTGGCTGCATCCGGTTGTGGCCGACGCCGGGCGGCGCCGGGCCGCGTCAGTTCAAAGCCGCAAGCACGGCATGGGTGATCGTTTCCGTCCGGTCCTGGCCCGGCACCGTGCCGATCCCGCGCGCGGTCACGGTTTCGATGGCCGAGATCGTGGACGCCGCCGCCGCATGCTCGCCCAGGTGATCGAGCATCATCGCCCCCGACCAGATCGCGGCAATCGGGTTGGCGATCCCGAGATCGGCGATGTCGGGCGCCGAGCCGTGGACCGGTTCGAACATCGACGGCGCGCTGCGATCCGGGTTGATATTGGCCGAGGCGGCAAACCCCAGCCCGCCCTGGATCGCGGCACCGAGATCGGTGAGGATGTCCCCGAAGAGGTTGGAGGCGACAATCACATCGAGGCTGTCCGGTGCCATGACCATGCGCGCCGCGATGGCATCGATATGGTGGTGCGTCACCTCGACATCCGGGTATTGCGCCGCCACGTGGCGCGTGACCTCGTCCCAGAAGACCATCGAATGCTTCTGGGCATTGGACTTGGTGACCGAAGCGAGCTTCTTCCTGCGCTGACGCGCCTGATCGAAGCCGAAACGCAGGATCCGCTCCACGCCTACGCGGGTGAAGATCGCGGTCTCGACCGCGACTTCGTCCGGGGTGCCCTGATGCACCCGGCCGCCGGCGCCGGAATACTCGCCCTCGGTGTTCTCGCGGATGCACAGGATGTCGAACCCCCCGGCGCGCAGCGGCCCCTCGACCCCCGGCAACAGCCGGTGCGGACGGATGTTGGCATATTGAGCGAAGCGTTTGCGGATCGGCAGCAGGAGCCCGTGCAGCGAGACCGAATCCGGCACTTCGGCGGGCCAGCCGACGGCGCCGAGCAGGATCGCGTCGAAGCTCCGAAGCGTGTCGATCCCATCCGGCGGCATCATCGCCCCCGTCGCGCGGTAATGGGCGCAGGACCAGGGGAATTCTGTCCCCTCGAGGGCGAAACCGCCCCGCCCTGCCGCCGCCTGAAGCACCTGCCAGGCCGCCGCGGTCACGGCCTTGCCGATGCCGTCGCCGGGGATGAGCGCGATCTTGTGGCTGTTCACGGGGGGGGGGGGAGCCTCCGTCCTGGCGTCGCGACGAGCGCGCGGGGCTTGGGTCAAGCGCCGGCGGGCGCCGTCGTCCGGGTCAGTCGTTCACCACGACATAGATCTTGCGCACCGTCTCGATGGTCCGCCAGATGCCGACGAAACCGGGCTTCATCACGAAGCTGTCGCCGGCGCGATAGGTCCTGGTCGCGCCGCCCTTTTCCTCGATTTCGACCGCGCCCGACAGGATGTGACAGAACTCGAAGGTCGTGCCCTTGATCGAATGGGTCACGCCCGGGGTGGCCTCCCAGACGCCGGTCTTGACCTTGTCGCCCCTGGAGGCGTCCTGCGCCCAGGTCTTGAAGGCAGGATCGCCGGAAATCAGCCGTTCCGGCAGGGGCAGCGCCTGCTTCGGCGCGAAGCCGGGGTCGGTGTCGATGGTTTGCAAAAGGGACATGGTGTTTTCCTGTCAGTAGCCAAGATTTCGGTCGACGAGCCCGATCGGCGCCGCACCGGCGCGGTGCCGCCGGATGTTCTCTGCCACCGCCAGCGCCGCGGTCCGCGGCTGGGTGACGGAGGCGATATGCGGGGTGATCATCACCTTTGGATGCGACCAGAGCGGGTGGTCTCGCGGCAGCGGTTCGGGATCGGTGACATCCAGCATCGCGGCGGCCAGATGGCCGCTGTCCAGCGCTGTCGTCAGCGCCGCCGGGTCGAGTTGCGGCCCGCGCCCGACATGCAGCAGACGTGCCCCGGCGGGCAATTGCGCGAAGAGGTCCCGGTCGAGCATCCCGCGCGTCTCCCCGGTCAGCGGCAGCAGGCAGACCAGAATATCCGTCTGCGCGAGAAAGGCGGGCAGCCGGTCGGCACCGTGAAAGCAGCTGACCCCGTCCAGCCGCTTCGGGCTGCGGCTCCATCCGGCCAGCGGGTAGCAAAAGGGTCTCAGCCGCTCGATCGCCGCCTGTGCCAACGTGCCGAGACCGAGAAAGCCGACCCGGACGTCCGCGGCCTGCCGGGCGGGCACGGCCTGCCAGACCTGGCGGCGCTGCTGGGCGAGATAGGCGGGGATATCGCGGTGCAGCGCCAGCACCCCGAGCGCGACATATTCCTGCATCATCCGGATGATGCCGTCCTCGATCATGCGCACGAGTTTCACATGGCCTGGCACGGCCCCGGCGTTGAACTGGTCGACCCCCGCGCCGATGGAGAACAGCAGCTCCAGGTTCGGGTAGCGGGAAATGTCCTCCGGTACGGTCCAGGAGACCAGATAACGGATCTTTTCGGGCGCCACCTCGTCGTCGCGCTGGAAGACCTCGAGATCCGGCACGGCGGTCGCGAGAACCTCGCGGAAAACCGCGCCGCGCGCCGCATCGGAATTGAACAGCAATGCCATCGAACCGGCTCCCCCCGTCAGGCCGCAAGCCGGGCACCGAGCGCCCCGATCATGCGCCGGCAGGCGGCCAACTCGCCGGTTTCGATGAACTCGTCGGGGCGATGCGCCCGCCCGATCTCGCCGGGCCCGCAGATAATCGCCTCGATCCCGGCCTGCTGGAACAGCCCCGCCTCGGTGCCGTAGCTCACCGCGCCGAGCGGGTCCTGCCCGGTGAGCTGCGCAAGCAGCCCCGCCAGGTCGCTGCCGGGCGCCGTGGCCAGCGCCGGGTAGGAACTCAGCTCCTGCCAGGTCACCTCGAAACCGCTGTCGCGCAGCGCCAGGAGCCGGGCCTTGACCGGCTCCAGCAGTGCGGCGGGCGAAACCCCCGGTACCGCGCGCGCCTCGATATCCGCGGTGCAGCGATCCGGGATGATGTTCACCGACTGGCCGCCCGCGATGACCCCGACCTGCAGCGACGAATACGGCGGGGCGAAAGTGTCGTCGAACGGGCCGCCCGCGAGGACCTGGCCATGCGCCACCGCTTGGGCGACCACATCGGCCATGGCATGCACGGCGTTCAACCCCAGATCGGGGCGCGACGAATGCCCGGTCAGCCCGACCACTTCCATCCGCGCCGCCATCTTGCCCTTGTGCGCCAGCACCGGCCGCATCCCGCTCGGCTCGCCGACGATCGCCCCGAGCGGGCGCGCGCAAAGTTCCGGCAGGGCGGCCAGCAGATGCGGCACGCCCCGGCAGCCGGCCTCTTCGTCATAGGAAAACGCAAGGTGGATCGGGCGCGCCAGAGGCTTCGCTGCAAGATCCGGCAGCGCGGCGAGCGCGCAGGCGAGATATCCCTTCATATCGGTGCTGCCCCGGCCATAGAGCCGGTCGCCCTCGCGGCGCAGCACGAAAGGATCCGAACGCCATTCCGGCTCTCCGGCCGGGACGACATCCATGTGCCCCGACAGGACACAGCCGCGGCGGTCGCGCGGGCCGATGGAGGCAAAAAGGTTGAACCGGCCGCCCTCGGGCCCGGGGAGGACGGTCACCTCGGCCCCGGCGGCCCGGCAGCGGTCGGCAATCCAGTCGACGATGGCGCCGTTCGATGTGCCCACGACCGAGGGAAATGCAATCAGTTTCGCAAGAATCTCTTCGACAGTCATGACGGCCCCTCTGCGCCCGCGATCCGGCGCGTGCGACCAGCCTAGCCCCCGATGCCGGTATTCGATGCTGAATCGCCTCGCGCTTCGGTCGAAAATTCCGCAATGGCGCCTCGGACCGGCGAAAAGTGCCGGCAGTCTGGGCAGCGGGCCAACCCCGCGATCCGGTCAATGCCGCGGCGGATGTTCTGCGCGCCGAGATGGAGCGGATCGCCCCCGATCCCGCTCACCCCGTCGGGGCCAGGATCCTGGCTGGCGTCCGTGCCTCCTTCGTGACCCCTCCGGTCCTGCGCCGGCGCCGCGATGAAGGCGGTCGGCGCGTCTTTCACGGCCGCCCGCATGGGGCTGGCGTCGCCCCGTGGTCGGTTCCTGGCTGCGGGGAGGCGCGCCAGGCGGGCATGCATGGGCTTTACAAACGCTTTTTTCTTTATCATTCTGGTATTTCGGGGGTGTGAGGATGTGTTTCGTTGAGCGATATCAATATCCATTTTGAAGTCGAGGCCGGATCGGAACGCAATTTTGGTTTCGTCTTTGCGGCCGTGTTCGCGGTGGTTGCCCTGCTTCCGTTGCTGGGAGGATCCGGCCCACGGTGGATCGTTCTCGCGATCGCCGTCGTCTTTGCCGCGCTGGCCCTGTTCCGCCCGGCCGTCCTGCGGGTCCCGAACCGCCTGTGGTTCAAGTTCGGGATGTTGCTCGGTGCCATCATCGCGCCGGTCGTGATGGGCCTCGTCTTTCTGGTGGCGTTCGTTCCCATCGGGCTGATCATCCGCCTGACCGGCAAGGATCTGATGTCGGTGAAGGCAGCGCCGGAGGCCGAGAGCTACTGGATCGACCGCAAGACCGCACCCAATTCTATGAAACTTCAGTATTGACCGGATCAAGGAGACGCCTGTGTCTATGATCGCCGAGATGTGGGGTTTTTTGCGCCAGCGCAAGAAGTTCTGGCTGTACCCCGTAATCATCATACTCGCCGTTTTTGGCGGGCTTGTCGTGTTGAGCCAGGGCAGTGCCATCGCCCCATTCATCTACACCCTGTTCTGAGAACATGACCTGCATCCTCGGTATTTCGGCGCTGTATCACGACAGCGCGGCCGCGCTGCTGGTCGACGGAGAAATTGTCGCGGCAGCGCAGGAAGAACGCTTCACGCGCCGCAAGCACGACGCGGCCTTTCCCGCGAACGCGGTCCGGTATGCGCTGGATGAGGCCGGCATTGCGCTCGGCGACGTCGATTACGTGACGTTCTACGACAAGCCGTTCCTGAAGTTCGAACGGCTGCTGGAGACCTACCTGGCGACCGCGCCGCGCGGGTTCGCGTCGTTCCGCATGGCGATGCCGATCTGGCTCCGCGAAAAACTATTTCTGAAGAACCAGTTGACCCGCGAACTTAAGGCGATCGACAAACGGTTCTCCGACGACCGGCTCCGGTTCGCCGAGCACCACATCAGCCATGCCGCCAGCGCCTTTTTCCCTTCACCCTTCGAGGAGGCGGTCGTCCTGACGATCGACGGGGTCGGGGAATGGGCGACGACCACCGTCAGTATCGGCCGGGGCAATACGCTTGAAATACTCAAGGAGATGCATTTCCCGCATTCGCTGGGCCTCCTGTATTCCGCGTTCACCTATTACACCGGTTTCCGGGTCAACTCCGGCGAATACAAGGTCATGGGCCTCGCCCCCTACGGCGAGCCGCGGTTCAAGGACCTGATCCTCGAACACGTCGTCGATCTGAAAGAGGACGGATCGTTCCGCCTGAACCAGCGGTATTTCAACTACATGTCCGGCCTCACCATGACCAGCAAGGCCATGGAAGAGCTGTTCGGCCAGCCGGTGAGAAAGCCGGAGACCGACCAGCTCACCCAGTTCCACATGGATGTGGCCGCCTCTATCCAGGCGGTCGCCGAAGAGATCGTCCTCAGGATCACCCGCGCACTGGCCCGCGAATACGGCATCTCGTCGCTGTGCATGGCCGGCGGCGTCGCCCTCAATTGCGTCGCGAACGGCAAGGTCCTCAGGGACGGCGCGTTCGAGGACATCTGGATCCAGCCGGCGGCAGGCGACGCGGGCGGCGCCCTCGGCGCGGCCCAGGCGACCTGGCACATGGACCTCGGCCAGCCTCGTGTCCTCCACCGCGGCGACGCGATGCGGGGCGCGTATCTCGGCCCGCGCTATTCCGACGACGCCGTCGCGGCCGAGCTGACCGCCGCGGGCGCCGTGTTTACCCGGCACGACCCGGCCGAGACGACCGACCGCGCCGCGCGGGCCCTTGCCGAAGGCAAGGCGGTCGGCTGGTTCCAGGACCGGATGGAGTTTGGCCCCCGGGCGCTCGGCAGCCGCTCCATTCTCGGCGATCCGCGCTCCGAGACGATGCAGAAGACGTTGAATCTCAAGGTCAAATACCGCGAGAGTTTCCGACCCTTCGCGCCGTCGGTCCTGCGCGAGGATGTGAACGACTGGTTCGAGCTGGATCACGACAGCCCCTACATGCTGTTGGTCGCGGATGTCCGCAAGGATCTCCGCCGCGACATGACCGCGGACGAGCAGGCCCTGTTCGGGATCGACAAGCTGAACGTCAAGCGCTCGGAGATTCCGGCCGTCACCCATGTCGATTACTCGGCCCGGGTCCAGACGGTGCACCGCGAGACGAACCCGAAGTACCACGCGCTCATTTCCAGGTTCAAGGAGCTGACCGGATGCCCGCTGGTTGTGAACACGTCGTTCAACGTGCGCGGCGAGCCGATCGTCTGCACGCCGACCGACGCGTTCAACTGCTTCATGGGCACCGGGATCGAGATGCTGGTCATCGGCAATTGCGTCCTTGAAAAAGGCGCGCAGGACCCGAGCCTGCAGAAGAATTATGAAACCGAGTTCGAGCTGGATTGACGGGCTCGGTCGCCGCCGCGACCCCGGATGGCAGAAAAGACATTGAGGAACACGGTAACCATGGGATTTGCCCGCACCAGGACATCGACGAGACCGGCCGCGCAGGCGGCGCACGGTCGCCACCCGCAGGCGTTTCGCGCACCGGTCGCAGGGGCGCCGGCATGACGGGACAAACGCACACCCGCCGGGTCGCGGCGATCCTGTGCCTCATTCCGGCGGCCTACTTCCTGGCGACCGCGGGGTACGGCCTTCTCAACTTCGCGGACTACGCATCCGACACGCCGCGGTTGATCCGCTATGTCGTTGGGCCGCTGGGGATCGTCGCGATCCTGGCAATCGTCGCAGTCTTCGTCGAGGAAACCAACGCGCTGGTGGTCGGGATCACCGCGACGGCCCTCCTCGCCGCGCTCTTCGTCTTCGAAAGTTACATGACCTACCGGGTCCTGCCGCGCCAGATGGGGCTGGTCGGGGCTGTGGACGACGGCGTGTCGCTCGAACGCTTCCGGAACGCCATGCCGCCGGCCTACACGATCAAGGCGCTCAACAAGGAACGCGGCGTCGAGACGCTCGACCGGGCGGTCCTCGCGAGCGTGCCGGGCGAAGAGGTGTTTCTGTGCAGTCGCGGCGGGGCGCCGGTGTCGTACCGGGCGGATCGCTTCGGTTTTCGCAACCCGGTCCCCGCGGCCGCCCCGCCCATCGACGTTCTGGTGCTGGGTGATTCCTTCATGGAAGGGATCTGCCTCGATGACGGCGCGCACACGGTCGACCAGCTCCGCGGGTCCGGCCTATCGGTCGTGAACACCGCGAGCCGGGGCGCCGGACCGCTGTTCGAACTCGCGGTCCTGGGACGGTACGGGCCGTATTTCCGGCCGGACGTCACGCTCATGGTGTTCTTTGCCGGCAACGACTGGGAAAACCTGCTGCACGAGACCGCATTTCCCTGGCTCGCGCAGGCCTTCGAACCCGATGCGGATTTCGGGCCGGTCGAATGGACGGAGGACCAGCTCGCCGAGACAGCCGAGATCGTCGACACCTGGTGGCAGGGCACGGCGGCATCGACCTCCGAGCTTTTCCAGCGCCGCGCCGTTCTGCGCAACTTCTTCGCGCTGCAACAGACGGCGAGTGTCCTCGGGCTGCACTACCCGAAAAAGACCCCGCAGAACCCGGAGTACGAACGCACGCTCCGCCGCGCGGCCGAGATCGTCGACGGTTGGGACGGCCGGCTCGTCGTCGCCTACGTCCCGCCCGTGGCCCGCTACGGCGGCATGTTCGATCACAAGTTCGTGCACGAACCGCTGCACCGCATGGTCCTCGAGGCGGCCGGAGCGGCCGGTGTTCCGGTCGTCGACCTGACCGGCGTTTTCGACGCCCAACCCGACCCAAGGGCGCTCTACGCGGCGGATTCTCATTTCAACCCCGCAGGCGCGCGCCTGGCCGCCGAGATCATCCTGGATTACCTCGAAACGTCCGGGATGGTGCCGCAATGAACCGCCCCGTCCATGGCCGCGCCCGGTTCGGGTCTGAAGCGTTGGCATCCCGACCCGGTTTTTGGTATGGTCCGCGCCGAGGGGCACGAACAGAGGTGAAGCGTCAGTGACGGGGGCGATTTTCTGATAGCTGGAGGTGCGAAGAGATCGGCTCGTACAGCTGAAACACGCTGGCGGTGTCCCAGGCTTCGCGTCCGGCAAGCCGGGCCCATTCGGCAGTATGTTTGACCAATACCGCGCCGTTGCGGCGCAAAACCGAGGGTACTAGCTGCCGATGCAATTCAGTGACATCGACTTCATCATCATTGGAGCCGCGAAATCGGCGACGACCTGGCTGCAGAAACAGCTCCAGTCGGACCCGGCCGTGTACATGCCCGACCCCGAGTTGGACTACTTCTCCTGGCAGTACGATCGCGGCCCGGACTGGTATCTGTCGCAGTTCGACGCGGACGGGCGCGGCAGAACCGTCGGCGAAAAGTCCAATTCCTACCTCTATGCACCGGACGCCGCCGCCCGCCTCCACCGCGACCTGCCGCAGGTGAAACTGATCGCACAGCTGCGCAATCCGGTCGAGCGGGCCTATTCGAGATACTGCATGCTGTTCAGACGCGGCCAGGTCGGGCCCGACATCGAAACCTACCTCGACCCCGCCCTGAGCAAGGACATCCGCTTCCTGTCGGCCGGGGATTTCGCGGCGCATCTGCAGACCTATGTCGATCTCTTCGGCCGCGAGCGGCTTCTCATCCTGTTCTACGAGGGGGTGAACAACGACCCGCAGGCGCAGATCTCCAAAGCCAGGACCCATCTGGGCCTGCCGCCGCGTCGCCTCGCACCGGAGGGCACGGCAAAGGTAAAGGACAAGTCGGCGCCGGTTGTCCCGCCTGGATTGAGCAAGCGTCTTTCCTGGGCCAAACCGATCGTGCGGCCGCTGTTCGGCATGCCCGCCTTCGAGGCCGTTCGCGGGCTGGTCGCGCGCGAGATCCACTACCCGCAATTGTCCGACGATCTGCGGATCCGGATGCAGGATTACTATGCCCCTTCGATCGAGGCGCTGGAGAAGATGAGCGGCCAGTCGCTCGCCCACTGGCACGAACCGCTGGACAAGACCGGGTGACACGGCGCGCCGGAGAGCGTTCTGCCCGGCCGACCCGGCCCGACGGCTTTCGGTCGCAGGGGCACCGCGGCGCCGCGAATCCGCCGGGCGCGGGTTTTCAATGGCAACCGGGCGCGCACTGTCGGATGAAGCGGGCACAGGAAGAGCGGAGATTGACGGCCGGTGGCTTCGCACATGGCGGCCCCTTCGCCCGGCCCGCAGACCACGTTTACAGTCAGTTTGAATACACGGAGAAATGTCGGCCGAAACCTTTGGGTGGCCGGCGCGGGTACAACGGGAAACAGGACATGGCGGCCGATTGGTGCCGCGCGTAGGATGACATGAAAAAATTCATTATTACCGGCATACAGATGAGAAACAAAGGCTCGCAGGCGATGTTCCTGTCGCTGTATTATGGCCTGAAATCCATTTACAAGGACTGCGAAGTCATCGGCTTTGCGTACAAGTTCGACTCGCCTGAGCAATACCGTTTCAAGCTTCTCCCCTACGACGATTATACCCGGATGCTGTTCAAGTACCGGGTGCACAAGGCACCGTTTCTGGCGGGGCCCTTGACCTATCTCGTCAGCCGGTTGAGGAAGACCGACAAGTGGAACGGCAAGTTCCGGGAAATGCACGAGGCATTGCGGGACGCGGATGCCATCTTCGACGCGAGCGGCTATACGCTTGGCTCCGGCTGGACCAAGGCCGGCGGCGACATGCTGCTGCAGACGATCAGAATAGCGAAGGATTACAATACCAAGATCGTCCTGATGCCGCAGAGCTTCGGCCCCTTCGACTGGGGTGAGGACGACGATGCCGAGTTCCTCGCCCGGGTGAAGCAGGAGCTGAGCTACGCGACGAAAGTCTACGCCCGCGAAAAGGAAGGCTACGAATGCCTGACGTCGCTCGGCCTCGACAACGTCGAATTGTCGGCGGACATTGTTCTGAGGGAAAAGAACTTCCCGAGCGTCGACGACATCCTGGTGTCCGCCGAGACCGACGAAGCGAAATATCCGGAGCCGGGGTCGGTCGGGCTCATCCTGAACGAGAACGTTTTCCGGGTCGGCGACCGCGACTCGGTGCTGAACCTGTATGTGAAGATGCTCGATAAACTGGTCGAGAAAGGCGAGAAGGTATACATCCTCTCGACCTCGACCGCGGACGTGAACCTCGTCGACAAGGTCCTCGAAAAGACTGCCAACCGCGACGCGGTCGAACTGATTTCCGGGGAATACGCCAGCCCGGAATTGATCGACATCATTGCCAGGTTCAAATATGTGGTGGCGTCGCGCTACCATTCGGTGGTGTTCGCCTACAAGAGCGGCGTGCCGGGGATCATTCTCGGATGGGCCACCAAGTATATCGACCTCGCCGAACATTTCCAGCAGCAGGACTACGTCTTCGACATCCGCAAACTGGATGTCGATGAAATGATCGCGAAGATCGACCTGATGAGTGCGAACCACGAGACGGAAGCGCGCCGCATCCGCGAGAGCCTGGACGGGATACAGGCCAGCTCCGTTCTGGAAGAGGCATTGCTCGCCCTGGGGGCCTAGGCTTTCCCCAGCCCCCCGCGCGCGGCCCACCCGCGCGCGGACCTCAGGCCCGGGTCGCGGCCGCGAGGATCGGCAGCACGGTTTCGATCAGCTCACCGATCTCCTCTTGCGACCAGGTCGGGTCGGTCAGGAAGGCGAGGCTCGTCTCGCCGAGCGCGTGCGCGACCGGCAACCGCTCGGTGTGCTGCGCCAATCCGGCAAAGACCTTTTCGAGGTAGATCTCGGAACAACTCCCTGAAAAGGCCGTGACCCCCGCCGCCTGGATCTCGGACAGGATCCGGTCGCGGCTCCACCCCTCGGCCAGCCGTTCGGGCCGGACATAGGTATAGAACCGATACCAGGCATGGGTGAGGCCGGCGTCGGGCAGCGGCGTGCGCAGCAGCGGACAGCCGGAGAAGCTCTCGGCAAGCAGCGCGGCATTGCGGGCGCGCGTCTCGTGCCATTCGGGCAGGCGCCGCAGCTGGATCCGCCCCAGGGCCGCCGACAGACCGGTCATCCGCAGATTGGTGCCCGGATGCTCGTGCAGCCAGCGAAAGCCCGGCGGATGCTCCTTGGTGAACACCGTGTCGTAATCCTTGCCGTGGTCCTTGTAGCTCCAGGCCGCCTTCCAGAGATCCGCGTCGGCGGTGACCAGCAGCCCCCCTTCCCCGCCGGTCGTCAGGATCTTGTCCTGGCAGAAGGAGAAGGACCCGAAATCGCCGAATGCGCCCACCGGGACCTCGCCGATGAAGGCGCCATGCGCCTGAGCGCAGTCTTCCACGACCCAGAGCCCCCGTTCCCTGGCCAGCGCCATGATCCCCGGCATGTCGCAGGGCCAGCCGCCGAGATGCACCGGGATGATCCCCTTGGTTTTCGGCGTGATCCTGGCGCGGATCGTCTCGACGGTCAGATTGCCGCTGTCGGGGTCGACATCCGCAAAGACCGGTCGCGCCCCGAAGAGCAGGACGCAGGAGGCGGACGCCACGAAACTGCGCGGGGTGACGATCACCTCGTCGCCCGGGCCGAGACCGAGCGCTTCGAGCGCCGCGTTCAGCGAGACGCTGCCATTGGCAAAGGCGATCGCGTGGGGTGTCCCCAGATAGGCCGCATAGGCCTCTTCGAAGGCGCGCACATCCGGGCCGGTCCAGGCGTTGACCTTGCCCGAGCGCAGCACCTCGGCGACCGCGTCGATCTGTTCGGCGTCGTATTGCGGCCAGCGCGGCGTGGAACGTTCGGACATGGGACCTCCTTCAGACGACGTCGCGCACGAGAACGAAAGCCTCGCAGGCGCTTTTGTGGACCGTCGCGCCCCGCAGCGTGGCGAGGGCGCGCAGGGCGCCGACGGAGCGCTCGTGCGGCGCGGCCAGCGCCTGGCTTTCGAACATTGCGAAGGCTTCGAGCTTGCGCTCCAGGGTGGCGGTGATGTCGACGAACACGTTGGGCAGAAAGGCCGGCGACAGATAGGGCGCGTTCCAGTTGGTTTCCGACAGCGTCTCGTAGGCAAGCACGGTCCGCGGAAACGCTGCCTGGTGCGGCCGCGCAGCCACCAGTGCCGACAGGAAGATATGCTGGTGGTCGAGGTGGATATCGCCGACATGCGGCACCAGCAGGACGGCCGGGGCGATCTCCCGGACAAGTCCCCCGATTGCCCGATTGAGCTCGGCATGCGGCAGGTCCGCCAGCTGCGCCGCGGGCAGGTCGAGCCAATGCGTCCGGGTGACCCGGAGATGGGCGTGGGCGGCCCGGGCTTCGGCGCGGACCGTCTCGGTGAACGCGTCGGAAAACGCCGGCGGCATCCCGCGGGTGACGACCGCGACATGCACCTCGCGACCGGCTTCGGCGAGCCGGGCGATGGTGCCGCCGGCGCCCAGCACCTCGTCGTCGGGATGCGGCGCGATCACCAACACCGGGCCTTCCGATCCGAGAAGTATCGACATGTGTTATCCTTGGTCGAGTTTCGCGTGTAGTTTCGGCGTCCAGCCCGTGGACGACCATGCCGTGACCTGCAGGCAGTTGCCGTCGCCGCACATGACGCTGAACCGCTCCCCGTCGATCGACTGGATCTGCCCGGCAAGGCCGATGAAGCGACCGGATCGCGGATCGGGTCGGGCCGCCGTGATCACCACCCGGTCCTCACCGCCGGGCGCGGCGAAGGCACCGGGATAGGGCGGGCCGACCGCGCGGATCAGCCGGTCGATCTCTCGGGCCGGCTTGCGCCAGTCGATCAGACCGTCCTCCGCACGCCGGCGGGCGCACCACGAGGCATCATCTTCCGCCTGCGGCTGGCGCGGCACGTCGCCCTGCGCAATCCGGTCGAGCAATGGCGGCAGCATCTGCGCCAGCGCCGAAATCTGCTTGTCGTACAGCCCGCGCGCGGTCTCGGTCTCGGGGTCGATCGCAAAGACGGTCTGTGCCGCGATGTCGCCGGTATCGACGCCCGCGTCGATCCAGAACAGCGTCGCGCCCGATTGCCGTTCGCCGGCCAGGATCGTCCAGGGGATGACCGCCCGCCCGCGCAGGCGCGGCAGCGCCGAGGGATGAAACCCGATCGTGCCCAGCCGCGCAATCGCCCGGAACGCCGGCCCGCAGATCTGCGACCAGCCGATCACGAGGATCAGGTCGGGCGCGCAAGCGGTCAGCGCGCCCAGCGTCTCCGCCGCCTCCGAGCGTTCGGTCCGGTGAATGTCGATCCCGGCCGCGCTGGCCACCGGTCCGAGATCGACGAAATCGGAATGGCGCCGGCTGAGCTCCACCGGCAGGGTGACCAGCATCCGCGGCGCATGGCCGCTTGCGACCATCGCCTCGAGCGCCGCCCGGGTGCTGTCGACCGCGCCAACCAGAACGACCTTCATGTGCCGGTCGCCTCCTGGCGGGCTCCGAGCCAGGCCCTGGCCTGGGCGAGGCGGCCGTCGTGGCACCTTTCTCCGAAGGCGAGAACCGCGACCGTCCCGAGCAGAATGCGCAGATCGAGCCAGACGGTGCGGTGGGCGATGTACCACAGATCGAGCGCGAGTTTCTCGTCCGCGGCAAGCGCGGTGTTGCCGCTGATCTGCGCCCACCCGGTCAACCCCGGCCGCACGGCACAGCGCTGTGCACCGAGCGCGCCCTGGCGGTCAATCGTCTCGGGCAGCAGCGGCCGCGGCCCGACCAGGGCCATTTGGCCGGCAAGGATGGCCAGAAGCTGCGGCGTTTCGTCGAGACGGCTGCGCCGCATCAGCCGCGTGACCGGTGTCTGCCGGGCCGCGTCCGGCAGCAGGTTGCCGTCGCCGTCGCGTGCATCCGTCATCGTGCGGAACTTCTTGATCTCGAAGGGGTGCTTGTCCTTGCCGCAGCGGATCTGGCCGAAAAGGATCGGCCGGCCAATCGCCGCGCGCGTGACCAGCGCGGTGAGGACCATCGGAACGGACACCAACGCCAGGGCAATGCATACGAGCGCCAACTCAAGAATTCTCGGCATCCTGTCCACATCTCCGCCAGCTAGTCTGCATCTGCGCCAGCGCAATGAAAGCAAAGAAAAAAATAGCTGCACCGCAGCACAACACGAAACCCGGCGCCGTTCAAGTCCTACTTGAACATCCGGGCGATGGGTCGTACCCCTCGGTCGAACCATGTCGCGCCGCGACGGGTCCGGGGGCTGACATCCGGCTGCGATCATTGCGCAGCGGGCAATTCTCTGCAACTCTGCGCCCGGAGCAAGCCGGCAGATCCGGGCGGATTTCAGTAACCAGCGAATTGCGAAGGTAAGCGTGAAATTATCGAACCTTGATGTCAACGGGGCAAGCCGGGCGCAGCGCGCCGAGCCGAGCCCGGCAATGACGGCTTCCGGCCGACGCGCCGGGCCGCAGGACATTTGGTATCTGCTCAAACGGAACCGGTGGCTGTTTTTCTGGGTGGTGGCGATTGGAATGGTGCTCGCCACCATGGTGGTCATGTCCTTGGAAAACCGCTACACCGCAACCGCCGTGGTCGTCCTCGAGCCCGGCAACTCGTCGCTCGATACGGTCAGTGCCCGGCTCCGGACCGTCGATCCGAGCGTGGCGCAGACCGAGGTCGAAATCCTCCGGTCGCGCCAGTTCGCCAAGGCGATCTCTGACCGGTTGGACCTTTACGACGATCCCGACTTCGTGCCCTCGCTGGAGGAAGCGACGCCGCTTGTCGAACGGGCCGCCGCGTGGGTTCTGGATGGATGGCAGACGCTGCGCAATTTGGCCGTGGGATCGGATGACACGGGGACGAGCGACGGGACCGGCGCCGAAGACATGGCCCCAGACGACACGGCCCCGGAAGACATGGTCCCCGACAAGATGGCCCCCGCGGAGACCGGCAGCGACGCGACCGGCACCGCAGAGACCGGCAGCGAAGAAATCGGCTCCCCGGACGCGGGCGCGGACAAGGGCGCGCAGGCGGGCGCGACGGAAACGGGCGCTGCGGAGGCGGTCGGCCAATCGCAGGCGGACCTGCTCCGCGAAGCGGTGGTCGACAAGGTCCTCGGGATCTACGCAATCAAATATCCGGGCCAGGGTTTGGCGATCTGGATCGAATCGACCTACTCCGACCCCGTCCTTGCGGCGCAGGTCAGCAACACCGTCGCCCAGACCTACATCGAGCAGACGTTGCGTTCGCAGCGCGCCGGCATCGACAACGCCATAGAATTCCTCCAGAAACGTGTGGATACGGCCATTTCCGAGCTGACGTCGCGCCAGTCCGAGCTGGCGGCCCTGATCCGGGAGAACTCGCTCGACGACAGCGGCCAGACCGAAGCGATGCTGGCCGAACTCGCGCGCCTTCGCGCCATCGCCGATCTCGACGCGCAGGGCGATCAGTCGGAAATCCGCCAGCAGATCGATCAGCGCACCGTCGAGCTCTGGGACCGCACCCAGTCGGAGCTGGACCGTGCCCAGCTCGAACTCGCGCTGCAGATCGAGCGCCAGCAATACCTGTCGATCGCGGAACGGTTGAGCGAATACGAAGCCCAGCGTGACTCGCTCATGCCGACGGCCCGCCAGATCACGGCCGCCCAGCCGCCGAAAGAGCCCTCCGCGCCCCGTCGCGGCCTCGCCCTCGCCGTGGCCTTCGTGGTCCTGTGTTCCCTGGCCTTTGTGTTGGTGCTGTTTCGCGAAGGGCTCGACACCCGGATCTGGACCGCCGCGCGCGCCGAAGAGGCGAGCGGCCTCGCCAGTCTGGGCTATGTCCCCTATCTTCCGCCCGGCAGCTTCCAATCCCGCGCGCGCATCCGCAAACATCTCATGCGGACACCGCACTCGCCCTTCGCCGCGGCGGTCCGGTCGCTCGTGGTCGCCACGACCGCTCAGGTGAACACCGAGGGCTCTTTCGTGCTGATGATGACGAGCGGCCTGCCGAACGAAGGCAAGTCGACCATTGCCTTCTCCCTGAGCGTTCTGGCCGCGCTGGACGGCCTGCGCGTCCTGCTCGTCGATCTCGACGTGCGCAACCCGGAGGCCACCCGGTTGCTCACCCACGGCGACAGCCGGGCCTTCACGGAGAAACCGGCAAACAGGTCGGTCCAGGACGCGCTCGACGACCTCGAAGTGTTCCAGGCCTGCATCCGGAAAAGCCAGCAGTTCCAGGGGCTGGAAGTGGCCAACTTCGACCCGCAGTCGCATTTCGGGCTGAAGCTCGGCGCCGACCGGACCGCCGAGGCGCGGATCGAGGAATACCTGCGCGAGACCTACGACCTCGTCGTCATCGACACACCCTCCTATTTCGTCGCCGAGGACGCCAACCGTTTCGCCGCCCTTGCCGATGCCGCGATCCTGCTCGCTCGTTCCGGCCAGACGAAAGAGGAGGCGCTGCGCGAAGCGATCGACCTGATGTGGGCCAACGCGATCCCGGTCGCAGGGGTCGCCGTCAACGCCGTCGCAACCAAGCGCCCGCAACGGGCCGGCCAGCGCGTCGGATCGGTTCTGACGAGATCAGGCGCCTCGGCATGAGACCCAGCCGGCGGTTCGGCGCATCGGTCCTGGCGCTCGCCCTCTCCACCGCCCTCTCCACGGCGTTCTCTCCGGCGCTCGCGGAGACCCCCCCCGCCGGATCCGCGGCCTTCCCGGGCGCGCTCGGCTTCGGGGCCGGCGCCGTAGGGTGGCGTGGCGGCGAGGTGATCGCGGTCACCAACCTCGAGGATGCCGGAGACGGCAGCCTGCGGGCCTGCGTCGAGCGCGAGACACCGCGTGTCTGCATCTTCGAGGTCAGCGGCACGATCGAGCTGGACAGCGAATTGCGCGTCGCCGCCGATGTCTACGTGGCGGGCCAGACCGCCCCGGGCGACGGGATCCAGCTGCGCCTGCGCGACAGCCGCCGCTCGCCGCTCCTGCTGAAGAACACCCATGACGTCGTCGTCAGGTACCTCAAGGTGCGCCCCGGGCCCAGCCGGCAGGAAAGCGTCGGGGTCGACGGGATCACCATCGAAAACGCCGAACGCGTCTACATCGACCATGTCTCGGTGATGTTCGCGACGGACGAGAACGTCAACGTCCATGTCAGCAACGGCACCGCGGCCGACATCACCATCGCGAACAGCATCATCGCCTTCGGCCTCGAAAACGCGAACCACCCCAAGGGACACCACTCCAAGGGCGCGTTGATCTGTTCGAGCGAAGGCGAGATGAACGCATGCGGTCGGATCACCCTCGCGCGCAACCTCTTCGCCCACAACAGGGACCGCAACCCCGATCTCAAGGCGACCGATCTGGGCCCGGTCGAGGTGGTCAACAACGTTTTCTACAACCCCGGCAGCCAGGTCGGTGAGTTCTACAACCTCCTCGGCGAAACCCGGATCAACTATGTCGGGAACGTGGTGCGCGCAGGGCCGGACACGCGGAAGGACCGGCCGGTGGCGATTGTCGAAGCCTTTCTTCCGGATGACACCAACCCGCTCGAGCTCTTCGTGCAGGATGTCGTCGCCGACGGCTGCGCGGGCGCCGCCGAGCTGGTGCTGCTCGATGCCGCGGCAGAGGCCCACCGTGCCGACGCGCCGGTCGGGCCGCTCGCGACCCCACTTCTGCCCGCAAGCGAGACCCTGGACCACGTCCTCGCGACGGTCGGCGACCGCATTCGCGGCGGCCGTGCGCCCGACCCGCTCGACGCGCGGCTGCTCAGCCAGAC